>JAOTYQ010000171.1 GCA_029861725.1 Acidimicrobiia bacterium
AGGCAACGACGAGGACGCCGCGAGGGGCGCCGAGAGCCGGCGAATTAGTGACATGATCAGGCTGACAGGACACCAGTGCTGCGTCGACCAAACGTTCGCTGCCGTGTCCAGTCGCAGGCGACCTGGAGCGCGGCAGGAGACGGTGGCAGGCTGAGTCGATGCCACACGCTGTAACCGAGCTCGCCGAGCGATTCGCCTCCGGGTCGATGACGCCGACCGATGCTATGGAGGACGTCCTGGACACCGTTGACCGGCTCGACGGAACGCTGCACGCCTGGCAGGAGGTCTACGCAAGTGAGGCGAGGCGGGCCGCCGTGGCGGCCACGGAGCAGCTGGCGATCGGAGCCCGAGTGGGCCCGTTCCACGGCATCCCGTTCGCGCTGAAAGACATCGTCGACGTCGAGGGTCGGATCGCCACCGCCGGTAGTGCTGCGCTGCGGGACCGCCGGTCCCCCACCACGGCCACGATCGCCCGGCGCCTGTTGGCCGCGGGCGGGGTGCTCGTCGGCAAGACCAGAACGGTCGAGCTCGCTCTCGGCGGCTGGGGCACGAACCAGCATCTGGGCACGCCTCGCAACCCCTGGGACGCCTCCGAGATCCGGGTGCCCGGCGGCTCGTCGTCCGGCTCGGGGGTCGCGGTCGCCTCGGGGATGATCCCGTGCGCCATCGGGACCGACACGGGTGGCTCGGTACGGATACCGGCCTCGCTGTGCGGGATCGTCGGGCTCAAGACCACCGAGGGGCTGCTGCCGACCGACGGGATCGTGCCCCTGTCCCACACGCTCGACACTCCGGGCCCGCTCGCCCGCAGCGTGGCGGACGCGGCGCTCATGTTCGACGTGTTGACGGGCCGAAGCCCGATCGACATCGACGACGACTGGCGACACGGTCGGGGCTTGTACCGGCCCCCGGACGGCGACCTCCGCGGGATCAGCCTCGGAACGCTGGCCGAGGGCGAGCGGTCGTTCGTGTCAGCCGATGTGCTCCACCAGTACGACCGGACCATCGACTGCCTGGCCGACCTCGGAGCCGATCTCCGGCCGTTGAAGACACCGCTGCCGTACGAGGAGCTGAAGGAGCTGACGTTCACGATCGTGACGGCCGAAGCGTGGCACCACCACGGTGAGCTGTTCGCCGACGACCATGCCCCGCTCGACGAGCACGTCCGGGCTCGGGCTCTCCCGGGTCGAGACCTGGCGGCCGTCGCCTATGTCGACGCTCTCGAGGCCCGGCAGCGGCTCCGGGCCGATCTGCTGGCCGCCATGGACGGGATCGATGCCTTGCTCACACCGACCACTCCCGATCCGGCCCCGCTCCTTTCAGACGTAGACGAGGCGGCAACCCCGGCCCACTTCACCCGGGCCGGGAACCTGCTGGCGTTGGCGGCGCTCAGCGTCCCGACCGGCCTCACACCCTGCGGGCTCCCGGCCGCCGTGCAGTTCGTGGGTCGCGGGCGCGACGAGGCGCTCCTGCTCGAGCTGGGGACCGTGTTCGAGCGGGCCCGGGGACCACTGCCGACCCCGCCCATCGGGTGACGGCGATGACGTCCATCGACCGTGTCTTCGTCGGCTTGCCCTCACCGGTTATCGGCCGGGCCGGAGCCGGGGGTCATCCCTGCCAAGGGCTCTGGCACACCCCGTCTGGGCAACGGCCACCCATCGGGTTCATCGCCACGCACTACAACGTCGACTTCTCCGAGCACTACCTCGCCTCGTACCTGGCAGAGCGGGGGTTCGGGTTTCTCGGCTGGAACACCCGCTTCCGAGGGAGTGAGCGAACGTTCCTGCTCGATCACGCCGTCGCCGAGATCGGCGTTGGGGTGCGGTGGATGCGGGAGCAGGCGGGGGTCGAGACCGTCGTCCTGCTCGGCAACTCGGGTGGCGGCTCCCTCATGGGGGCCTACCAGTCACAGGCCGTCCAGCCCACTATCGAGCCGGTGGCCGGCATGCCCTCGGTGCCCGGAGTGGACGGCCTCCAGACCGGCGATCTCTTCGTGTTCATCTCGGCCCATCCCGGCCGGCCGGAGGTCCTCACGAACTGGCTCGATGCCTCGGTGATCGACGAGGGCGACCCGACCAGCACCAACCCCGAGCTCGACATCTACAACACCGGCAACGGTCCGCCGTTCTCGGTCGAGTTCCTGGCGCAGTACCGGGCGGCCCAGGTCGCCCGCAATCGCCGGATCACCACCTGGGTGAAGGACGAGCTCGTCCGCTGCGCCGAGGCCGGGGTTCGGGATCGGCTGTTCGTGGTCAACCGGGTCTGGGCCGATCCCCGGTTCGTCGATCCCGCCCTGGATCCGAACGGGCGGCCACCGAACAGCTGCTATCTCGGCGACCCGAGCCGGGCCAACCGCAACATCCACGGCGTGGGCCTCGTCAACTCGCTCCGCACCTGGCTCTCGATGTGGAGCCTCGACGACTCGCCCTGTCGGGCGGCGCCCCACCTCGCTCGCCTCGTCATCCCGACGCTGCTGATCGAGGCGTCGGCCGACTCGGGCGTGTTCCCCTCGGATGCGAGGACCATCCTCGACGCCGTCGCCGCCACCGACAAGACCGCGATCACCCTGCCCGGCGATCACTACTTCCTCCAACCAGACGATGCCCGGGAGCGGGTCGCCGACACCATCGTCGACTGGGTACGAGCCAGGATCTGATCGGATCGGAGCTGACTCGCTGCCACCGGGGGCGTACCGTTAGGGGAACAGACCAAGCGACGGAAGGTCGGGCCATGGCCGAGAACACGGAATTCGCCTTTGGGGGTATCAATCACATCGCCCTCGTCAGCAGCGACATGGAGCGCACCGTCGACTTCTACACGAACGTGCTCGGCATGCCCCTGATCAAGACGCTGGAGATCCCCGGGGGCGGGCAGCACTTCTTCTTCGACTGCGGCAACGGGGACTCGGTCGCGTTCTTCTGGTTCCCCGACGCTCCAACCCATGCCCCCGGCATCGCCGGCGCCGCCGAGATGCCCGGTGGGGGGAGCATCGTGTCGGCCCACGGCTCGATGAACCACCTGGCGTTCGACGTGCCCGTCGAGAAGTTCGACGACTACGTCGAGAAGCTCGAGGCGAAGGGGGTCGAGGTCAGCATGGTGCTGAACCACGATGACAGTGAGCGGACCGTGGCCGCCGAGATGCACGACGGGGTGTTCGTCCGCTCGGTCTACTTCCGGGATCCCGACGGCGTGCTGCTGGAGTTCGCCTGCTGGACGCGGTCGTTCGGTCCCGACGACGTCGCCCACGCCCCGGCCAACGCCGAGGGCGAGCGGGTCCAGCGGGTCTAGACCGACGGCTCGAGGGGACGGAGGATCGACGTGCTGGTGACCCGCCTGTACAGCGGCGACGACGGTAGGAGCCATTTCGAGGAGCTCGACCTTCCCCTCGCGATCGGGGAGGCCGGTGCCCTGTCGGGGCCGATCCCGATCGAGTCGATCTTCTTCCGCGACACCGGCGAGGCCGGACCGGAGGTCTGGGACTTCCACGTCGCCCCTCGCCGCCAGTTCGCGCTGCACCTGAAGGGACGCACCGAGATCGAGGTCGGCGATGGCACCGCGCAGGTGTTCGGACCAGGCGACGTGCTCCTGGCCGACGACCTGACCGGCCAGGGCCACATCAGCCGCGAGGTCGAGGGGCCGAGGTTCCAGGTGTTCGCCGTGCTGTCCGACAGGGTCGACCTGGCCCGCTGGCGGCGCTGAGCTCGGGCTTCGCCGCCGGCGGCGCGAGCGCCTCACTCCAGCGTCGCCGTCCGCTCTCGGGCGACGAGCTCCCAGTCGATCTCATAGCCAAGGCCGGGCTCGGTCGGCGCGTGGACGTGACCGTCGACGAACTGGATGTCCTCGACCAAGCCGTACTCGTTGGCTCCGGTGCAGGGGAAGAACTCGTAGAACTCGCAGTTGGGGACGGCCATCGTGACATGCAGGTTGGCCACGTTGTTGAGCGAGTTGCCTCCGTGGTGGATCTCGCACTGCATGTTGAACGCCTCCGCCAGATGGCAGACGCGGACCAGCGGGGTGATGCCGCCGGTGACGGCGACATCACCACGGAGGATGTCCGTGGCGCACTCGGTGATCCACTGGGTCATGCCGTACAGGCGACCGGGGGCGTACTCGGTCGACATGAGCGGGATGTCGAGCTTCTGGTTGAGCTTGCTGTAGTTGTAGAGGTCCTCTTCGACCAGCGGGTCCTCGTACCAGTAGTAGTCGAGCTCCTCGATCGCCCGACCGACGCGCAACGCATCCTCGTAGCGGTAGGCCCACATCGAGTCGAGCATCAGTGTCAGGTCGTCGCCGACCGCCTCCCGGACCGCGGTCGAGATCTCGATGTCGGCCCGCGGGTCGCCGTGGGGGTGGAGCTTGTGGGCGGTCCAGCCCAGCTCCTTGATCCCGAGCGCCTCGTCGACGTAGCCGCCGACCGTCGGGTGGTAGGCGGTGCTGGAGTAGACCGGGACCTTGTCCTTGCACGTCCCGAGCAGCCGGTGGATGGGCTGGCCTGCGACCTTCCCGTTGATGTCCCACAGGCACACGTCGATCGCCCCGATCACGTAGGTCGACACCGACCGGTTGGCCTTCCACAGCTGCTGCCAGATCGCCCCGATGTCGAGCGGGTCGCGGCCCATCACGATCGGTTTGATGAACTCGATCAGGCCAGGCGCGAAGTGGTCGGCGCCGATCCTCGACGACCCGAGGAACGCGTGACCGCTCACCCCTTCGTCGGTCTCGACGGTGACCACGCCGAGCTGCTGGGTGTTGCCGAACGTCGTCCCGACACCTGTCTTCCACGGCTCGGTCGTCCAGTTGAACAGATCGACCTTCACACCTGTGATCTTCATGGCGGCCGAACGTAGCTGACGGCTGCGGTCCGTCGCCCGTCCGACCTCGCGGTCCCCATCAGCTATCGGTCACCACGATCGCCTTCGGCGGGCACCGCCGCACCGCACGCTCCAGGACCCCCCGCTGGTCCTGCGGGTAGTCCTCGGCGCCGACAACGGCGATGTCGTGCTCGTCGAGATCGAACACGTCGGGGGCGGTGTCGACGCAGTTGGCGTAGCCGGCGCAGCGGTCCCGGAGCACCTCTACTCGGAGTCGGGTCATCGGCGACCGGTCCTCTCCTCGATCTCGGCCCACGAGGTGCTCGACATGAGCGACGACCACCGGCGGTAGTAGTTGCGGGCGTTCTCCTCCGTCATGAAGTAGCTCGACTCGACCGCGTCGTCGAGGTCCTCGCTCGGCGTCGCCATGTGCAGGCCGAGCTGGTAGTTGTACGGGTAGCGGCGGGCGATCGTGCCGGTGCTGGCCTCGGTGGCGTAGTCCCAGTTCTCCATGTCGTCCTGCTCGACCAGCCCGGCGGGACCGGAGTAGCGCAGGTACCAGTGCCGCAGCCACGACTCGACCTCGGCGGGCAGGTCGTCGTCGATTAGGTACCAACGCCACACCTCGGTCTCGGTCGGGCCGACCGGGTGAGCCACGATGAGGGCCCGGGGAAAGCCACCGGCGTGCAACGACATCGACGGGAACAAGGTTGACGGTCCGAACGCTCCGATCGGCCGACCCTCGGCTTCGAGCCGCTCCAGTCGCTGCCGCCAGCGGCGCTGGAAGAAGGCGTCGATCTCGGGCTCGGCGAAGCTCGGGTAGCCCCAGGCGTAGCCAGCGGTCGTGACCCCGCCGTGCCCGAGGTCCGGGAAGCTGGTCGATGCGACGCTCCTCGGGCGCTTGTTGTCGCCATGCCTGGTCGCAGCGTGCTTGCCTCCCGGTCCGATACCGACCGCGTCGACCGAGGAGTGCGATGTCGGGCCGTGGTAGTTGTCGCCGAGGAAGTTCTCGGAGACGAACTTCCAGTTCGAGCGGATGCGCCACTTCTGCACTCCCCGGAAGACCTTGACCCTCCCCCGCTCGCCGGCGGTCGACGCCGCGAGGTTGTCGAGCCAGTGCCGGAACCCTCCGATATAGGTGTCGAACGGTGGCGCCTCGGGATCCCAGGTGGCGAAGATCAGCCCGTGGTGGTTGACGAGCTGGGCGGTGGGCACGAGGCCCCACTGCGAGCGGTCGAGGTTGCCGCCGTAGCCGGCCCGGTAGTGGGGCACACCGAAGAGCTCGCCTGCGGTGGCGACCAGCGTTCCGTCGGTCGAGTAGCTCCACCCGTGGTATGGACAGACGAAGTCGTGGGTGTTGCCTTCGTCGTAGCGGCAGACCTTCATCCCCCGGTGGCGGCACGAGTTGAGCAGGGCGTGGATCTCGCCATCGGTATCGCGGGTGAGTAGAACCGATTCGGTGCCCATGCGGGAGTTGAAGAAGTCACCGGTGGTCGGGATCTGGCTCTCGTGACCGAGGAACAGCCAGGTCCGGGCGAAGATCCGTTCGAGCTCCTCGTCGAACACCTCGTCACTCACGAAGATCTCGCGGCTGATGACGCCGTTGTCGGGATCGACGAGGTGGCGGTCGTTCATCGTCGGAGCCTCCTCAGAACAGCACGGTCAGGTTCTTGGCCAGGAGGACGTTCTGGTCGAGCAGCAGATGCCGTCGTCGCAGCCTCCACCCGTCGGGTGTTGCTCGCAGCACATCGGTGCGCCGTCCGACCCAGAGGTCGGTCTCGGCTGCAACCCGGTTCCGATACACCAGGAACCGGCACCCGACCTCGACCTCGGCCGGCTCGAACGGGTCGGGGTCCACCGAGCGGATGCGGACGTTGGACACGAGATGGCTCACCCGGGAGGCGGGCTCCTCGGCCCAGTGCTGACCGGTCTGGATCTGCTCGACCCGCTTGGCGAGTGTCGACTTGCCCTCGTCGAACCAGCACACCTCGTCGCCTGGTCGGGTGGTCTCTCGGTTCGCTTCGTCGTGCCTGACGTTGAGCCGCATCGGCATCGCGTACTCGAGATCATCCTCGAGCAGGTCGAGCCATTCGTCGAAGCGCCGCTCGTCGAGCAGGTCGGCCTCATGATGGAGGAACTCCACGATCTCTTCCTTGAGGAGTAGCTCGGCCAGCCGCTGCTCGCTCATCGGCGGATGGCGACGTTGCCTGCGCTCAGCTTCACCGGTTGTCGGCGGGCCCCCCAGGTCCCGGCCGGGCCGTCGTACCGGCCGGGTATGGCCGCCCCGCACGAGCGGCAGTTCCCTCGATCGTCGAGGTGGTACCGGCTGATCGTATACCAGTCGCGCTCGACGACGGCAGTCGCGCACTGGGGGCAGGTTGTGGTGTCGCCGTCTCGATCGTGGACATTGCCTGTATACGCATAGCCGACGCCGTTGGCCATGGCGATGCGGCGAGCCCTCTTCAGCGTGGCCGGAGGGGTCGGCGGCACGTCGAGCATGCGGAAGTCGGGATGGAAGGCCGTGAAGTGCATGGGGACGTCGGTCCCGAGGTGCTCGACCACCCAGCGCGTCATCCGGTCGAGTTCGGCGTCGCTGTCGTTGTGCCCCGGGATCAGGAGCGTCGTCAGCTCGACCCAGGTAGTTGTCTCCGTCACCAGGTACTCCACGGTCTCGAGTACGGGCTCCAACCGCCCCATCGCGGTATGGCGGTAGAAGTCATCGGTGAAGGCCTTGAGGTCGACGTTGGCGGCGTCCATCTCGGCGAAGAGATCCCGGCGGGCTTCGTCGCTCACGTATCCCGCGGTCACCGCCACGCTGCGAATGCCGAGCTCGCGGCAGGCGATGGCGGTATCGATCGCGTATTCGAGGAAGATGACCGGGTCGTTGTAGGTGAAGGCCACGCTCCGGGCACCGAGCTCGGACGCGGCCTGAGCGATCCGTTCGGGTGGCGCGGCGTCGGCCAGGCTGTCGATCTCCTTCGATTTGGAGATGTCCCAGTTCTGGCAGAACCGGCAGGCCAGATTGCAGCCGGCGGTGCCGAACGAGAGCACCGACGAGCCTGGCAAGAAGTGATTGAGTGGCTTCTTCTCGATCGGGTCGAGGCAGTAGCCGCTCGATCGTCCGTAGGTGGTCGACACCACTTGGTCGTCGATGCGGCCCCGCACGAAGCAGACGCCCCGCTGACCCTCGTGCAACTTGCAGGCCCGCGGGCAGACATCGCATTGCAGACGCCCGTCATCCAGCGCACGCCAGTAGCGGGTAGGGACGGTCGAGCTATCGGCGAGAGAAATCGGCTCACCCACTGCTGACCAGGCTAGCTCGATGCTCCCCCGCTGGCCGGTCGGCGAGCGCCGACCGAGCGCCGACAGCGATCGACGATGACGACTTTGCCGTAACGTCGATGCCCGGCTCCGCTGACACCTAGGATCATCAGGGATCACCGGGATGGACGAATGGCTGCGGAACGATCTGAGCTCGAAACCGAGGTTCGGGAACTCGTTGCAAGCGTCCTTGGGCGCGTGCTCGACGAGGCTGCCGCCGAACCGTCCTCGGCCGAGCCCCGGCCCAGCGAGCCGGAGGGGCGGATCGCCATCGGGTCCGACCACGGGGGCTTCTCGCTCAAGCAGGACCTCGCGGGCAAGCTCACGGATGCGGGGTGGGACGTCGAGGACTGCGGCACCGACAGCCCTGAGGCGTGCGACTATCCCAGCTTCGCTCATGTCGTCGCCCGGCAGGTCGCGAAGGGTAGCTGCATCGCAGGAATCATGATCGACGGGGCCGGGATCGGCTCGGCTATGGCCGCCAACAAGGTGCCGGGCGTGCGGGCTGCGGCCTGCTACGACCTGTCGACCGCCAGGAACAGCCGGGAGCACAACCGGGCCAATGTCCTGACCCTCGGGGCCGGTCTCACCGGACCAGCGCTGGCCTGGCAGATCGTTCAGGAGTGGTTGGCCACCCCCTGGGGCTCCGGTCGTCATCATCGCCGGGTTGCCCTCATCACCGAGATCGAGGCCACCTATCTCAGGAGTGCCCGGTGACCGATCAACCCTTGGACCGTGACCTGCTCATCGAGCTCATCACGAGAGAAGTGGTGAGCACGCTTGCCAAACAGGCCGATCGATGCGAGACCGCCGACGGCGTGCGCAAGGCGGTTGGAACCGGGGCCGACCGCATCGCGTTCCACGGCAACGGCTCGGACGTGCCGATGGACCTCGCCCGCTACATCGATCACACCGCGCTGAAACCGGAGACCACCGCAGCCGAAATCGACAAGCTGTGCGAGGAGGCCGAGCGCTTCAGGTTCGCATCGGTGTGCGTCAATCCTGCGTGGGTGAAACGGGCAGCAACGAACCTCCGGGGCAGCAGCGTGAAGGTCTGCTCCGTCATCGGGTTCCCGCTGGGGGCCACGCCACCCGAGGTCAAGGCCTTCGAGGCCCGACGAGCTATCCGCGACGGGGCTCGCGAGGTCGACATGGTCGTGAACATCGGGGCCCTCAAGTCGGGCGATCACGAGGTCGTGCGAACCGATATCGAGAAGGTGGTCGATTCGGCTCACGAGGCCGGGGCGATCGTCAAGGTGATCCTCGAAACCGTGCTGCTGACCGACGAGGAGAAGGTCGTGGCCTCATCGCTGGCCAAGAAGGCAAAGGCCGATTTCGTGAAGACGTCGACCGGCTTCAGCACCGGTGGGGCGACGGTGTACGACGTGGCGCTGCTCCGTGAGACCGTCGGGCCGGATATGGGAGTGAAGGCGGCCGGTGGGGTGAGAACCAAATCCGACGTCGAGGACATGCTCGCGGCTGGAGCCACCCGCATCGGGGCATCGGCTGGTGTGCAGATCGTCGCCGGGACCGAGGAGGATGCCCGTGGCAGCAGCTATTGAGATCCGGTCCTACGCCTTTCTCGACAATCTCCAACCTCAGTACGCCGCCTTCCTCGGCACGGTCGCGCAGGGTTTCCTGCCGCTCGCCGGCGATGCATCGCTGTACGTCGAGGTGGCGCCGGGCATCGAGATCAACCGGCTCACCGACGTCGCCCTCAAAGCCACCGGGGTCAAGCCTGGCATGCAGATCATCGAGCGCTACTACGGCCTGCTCGAGATCCATTCCCCCGATCAAGCCGAGACCCGAGCCGCCGGGGCGGCCATTCTCGACGCGGTCGGCCTCGGCGAATCCGATCGCCTCAAGCCCAAGATCCTCTCCAGCCAGATCATCCGTCGCATCGACGATCACCACGCGCAGCTGATCAACCGCATGCGTCACGGCCAGATGATCGTGCCCGGTCAGACGTTGTACGTCCTCGAGTGCGAGCCCGCAGCCTACGCTGCGCTCGCAACGAACGAAGCGGAGAAGGCGGCCGACATCAACGTGCTCGAAGTCCGCGCCGCCGGGGCGATGGGCCGCGTGTACCTGGGAGGAGAGGAGCGCGACATCGATGTCGGCTGGCGGGCTGCGGTGGCGGCCCTCGAAGGGCTGGAGGGCCGGGAGTGAACGAACGGGAAGCGTC
>JAOTYQ010000172.1 GCA_029861725.1 Acidimicrobiia bacterium
ACCGGCTGGAGCCAGGGGTCGATCGGGCGGTCCTCGGCGCCGTCCTCGACCCTCTCGGGGCGCGGGCCGAGCCAACGGCGACCATGCGAGCGATCGAGGCCGAGGCGACTGCGGCCGGAGTGGCCATCGAGACCGGCCGCACCGTGATGGGCCTCGCCCAGACGACGGCTGGCAGCTGGGAGGTCCGCACCGCCACCGCTGAGATGGGGGCCGACGCCGTCGTGCTCGCAGCCGGTGCCTGGACGGGGCGCGTCGCCGCGCTCGCCGGCATCCGCGTCCCGATCGTCGCCGTCCAGGGCCAGATGTGGGCGGCCCCGCTGCCGCCGGGCAGCTTGCGCCATGCGATCGCGGCAGCGGAGTCGGCGCTGGCCTGGTCGGGTCCGGAGGCTGGGCTCGAACGACCACCCTTTCTCACCCATCGCGACGGTCACCGCCTCACCCGCCACCTCTACGGCCGCCAGCGGTTCGACGGGGAAGTGGTGTTCGGCGGCGACCGAGTGCTCCGCCCCGACCCGAGCTTCCGCCGGGGTCGATGCCCCGTCGACGACGCCGGCATCGCGGTCAACCACCGCCATGTCGCCGAGCTCGTTCCGGCGATGGCCACCACAACGCCTGTTCGGACCTGGTCTGGCCTCATGCCCTTCACCGTCGACGGCCGACCCATGCTCGGGGCCGTGCCGGACCGGCCG
The DNA here is from genome assembly GCA_029861725.1 of Acidimicrobiia bacterium. GTDB lineage: Bacteria > Actinomycetota > Acidimicrobiia > Acidimicrobiales > SZUA-35 > CADEDH01. The sequence continues at coordinate 690 of JAOTYQ010000172.1, forward strand.
GGCCTGTTCGTCGCCGGCGGCCTCGCGTCGTCGGGGTTCGGGCGGGGTCCGATGGCCGGCGAGCTCGTTGCCCGAATCGTTCTCGGGCAAGACCCCGGGGTCGACCTGTCGATCGCAGGGCTCGACGAGCGAGTCGCCGAGCTGGAGAGCTGAGTCCCGCTGCTGCCCGCTCGTTCGGCCCGTCGCTGGGCGGTCGGCTACCGTTCGAGTCCCACAACCAACCGAGGAGTACGAAAGCGTGAGGACCCGCTCTTATGACTGGATCGCGCACCACGCCGCCACCCGCGGCGACAAGCTGGCCATGCGCGATCTCGCCACCGGGCGCTCGTTCAGCTACGCCGAGATGAACGACCGCGCCAGCCGGTTGGCGTCCGCTCTCCGCACCGATCTCGCCGTGACCGCCGGTGACCGCGTCGTCGTCCTCGCCGAGAACAACACGAACTTCTTCGTGGGGGAGTGCCGGGGGCGATGCTGCGCCCTACGAAGACGTGATCGCAGCCGCTCACCCGATCGAGGAGGCGGTGGCCACCACCCATGACGAGATCCTGACGATCATGTACACCTCGGGCACGACCGGCCGCCCGAAAGGGGCGATCATCACCCAGGGGATGACGTTCTGGAACGCAGTCAACTGCGTCGAGTTCTACGGCGTCGGCGAGCCGATGATCAACCTCGCCTTCCTGCCGCTGTTCCACACCGGCGGGCTCAACGTGTTCGCCAACCCGGCGTTCCACTTCGGGGGCACCAACCTGATCATGCGCACGTTCGATCCAGCCGAAGCCCTCGGGCTCTTGACCGACCCCGAAGTCGGGGTGACCCACACGATCGGCGTTCCCGCCAACTGGCTGTTCATGAGCCAGGTGCCGGCCTTCGAGTCAGCGTCGTTCCCGACCGTCATCGCCCCTGCGGTCGGGGGCTCGCCGACACCCGTGCCCCTCATCGAAGCCTGGGCAGCGAAAGGCCTCCCCCTCCAGCAAGCATTCGGGATGACCGAGACCAGCCCACTCGTGCTCGCGCTGAAGCCCGAGGACTGTGAGACCCGGATCGGCTCGGCCGGTCAGCCGGCCATGCACACAGAGGTGAAGATCGTCGCCGAGGACCGCAGCCCTACCCCGGCTGGTGACACCGGGGAGCTGTGGGTCCGAGGCCCGAACATCACCCCCGGCTACTGGAATCGACCCGAGGCGACCGAGGAGGCCTTCACCGATGGCTGGCTCCACACCGGCGACGCCGCTCGGGTCGACGAGGACGGGTTCTACTACATCGTCGACCGGTGGAAGGACATGTACATCTCCGGCGGCGAGAACGTGTATCCGGCCGAGGTCGAGGACGTGATCTACCAGCTCCCCGGGATCGGGGAGGTGGCGGTCATCGGCGTACCAGACGACCGCTGGGTCGAGGTCGGTCGGGCCATCGTCGTGCGCAAGGAAGGCGCGGCGATCACCGACACGGAGATCATCAACCATTGCCGGGCGAACCTCGCCCGGTTCAAGGTCCCGCAATCGGTCGTCTTCATCGACGAGATCCCCCACAACGCAACGGGGAAGGTGCTCAAGCGGGAGCTACGAGAGGCCTACGGCTCTCCCTGAGCAACGGGCGACCGCTCACCAGTCCACACTCGGAGTGCCGCGGCGGGCTGTGCCAAGATCTGCGCACGACGACCTGAGACCGACGAGACACAGGGGATGACCGACCATGGCGATCAACACCGAGGCACTGGGGGCCGAGAGCGGTCCGCGCCAGCGCACCTGGACCTCCACCGATGCGCTGCTCTACGCCCTCGGGGTCGGAGCCGGAGCCCCCGACCCGACCGGTGCCGAGCTGGAGTTCACGACCGAGAACTGCCGGGACATCACCCAGCGCGTTCTGCCGACGATGGGGGTCGTGCTCTCGGCGGCCGGGCTCCCGCTCGACCAGCTCGGCGACGTGAATCTCGCGATGCTGCTCCACGGCGAGCAGGGCATCACCGTGCACCGCGAGATCCCGGTCGAGGGAACCCTGGAGACCACCTCCAAGATCACCGGCATCTGGGACAAGACGAAGGGCGCGGTCGTCGACGTCGAAGCGACGTCGGTGCTGGCCGACACGTCCGAGCCGCTGTTCACGACTCGCATGTCGTTGTTCTTCCGAGGCGAGGGGGGATGGGGCGGCGACCGCGGTCCCACGGTCACCGTCGAGGAACCCGATGCCCCGCCCGACGTCGAGGTCGCCTACGAGACGCGAACCGACCAGGCGCTGTTGTACCGGCTCAACGGCGACCGGAACCCCCTGCACTCCGATCCGGCGTTCGCCGCCGACGGGGGCTTCCCGAAGCCGATCCTGCACGGGTTGTGCACCTACGGGTTCACCGGACGGGCGTTGTTGCACGGCCTGTGCGACGGCGACCCTGCCCGGTTCGGCTCGATGGACGCACGGTTCACCTCGCCGGTTATGCCTGGCGAGACCCTGACCGTCCGCATGTGGCGGACCGACGACGGTGCGGTGTTCCGGACGCACGGTTCCGACGATCGGGTCGTGCTCGACGCGGGCCGCTTCGCCTACGCCACCTGACCGCACGGATCACACCGGATGGCTCCGTCGGGGTGACCGGTAGGCGTCGTGTGGCCGCCGGCCACTACCCTCACTACCCGTGAGTACGAACGCGCACGCCGCCCCCGCCTCGGTCGACGAGGTCGTCGCCGCCCTGGGTGAGCACGACTACCTGGCCGACGAGGGGCTCGCCACTGCGGTCTACCTGTCGCTCACTCTCGAGCGGCCCCTCTTCCTGGAAGGCGAGGCCGGGGTCGGCAAGACCGAGGTGGCAAAGGTGCTGTCCCGTTGGCTCGGCGGTCGGTTGATCCGTCTCCAATGCTACGAGGGCATCGACGCCGCCCAAGCGGTGTACGAGTGGGATTACGCTCGCCAGCTCCTCCACCTGCGGACGGCCGAGGCCACCGGCGAGGTGCGCGCCGCCACCGTTGCGCAGCTCGAAGCCGAGCTGTACGACCCCCGGTTCCTGATCCGGCGACCGCTGCTCGAGGCCCTGAGCCCCGCCGAGGGGCCGCCCCCGGTGCTGCTCATCGACGAGGTCGACCGGGCCGACGACGAGTTCGAGGCCTACCTGCTGGAGGCGCTCTCCGACTACAGCGTCACCGTCCCCGAGCTCGGTACGATCCGAGCCGTCCAACCGCCGAGGGTCGTGCTCACCTCGAATCGGACCAGGGACGTCCACGACGCCCTGAAGCGGCGGTGCCTGTATCACTGGGTCGAGCACCCCGACTTCGATCGTGAGGTCGAGATCGTCAAGCTCCGGGCGCCCGGAGCCGGCGATCGCCTGGCCCGGCAGGTGGCCGCCGCGGTCAACGAGATGCGAGGCTTCGGCCTCTACAAGCCGCCTGGCGTCGCGGAGTCGATCGACTGGGCGCTCTCGCTGGCGGCCCTCGGCCGCACCGAGATGGACGAGGCGTCGGTGCAGGCAACGCTCGGGACGGTCCTCAAGTACCGGGAGGACCAGGAGCGCGTCGCCCACCACGGGTTGCCCGAGATGGTCAGGGCCGCCATCCTCAGGGGTCAGGTTTGACCGCAGCCGGTGCTGCTCGCCCGCTCACCGACCACGGCGACCGGCTGGTCGTCGGTTTCTGCCGCTTGCTCCGATCGGTCGGACTCGAAGTGCCGGCCAGTGCGACGATCAACTTCATGGTCGCACTCGGCGAGCTCGGACTCGACGACCGTCAACGGGTGTACTGGGCCGGTCGGGCCACGCTCGTCAGCCGGCCCGAGGATCTCGGCCTCTACGATCGTGTGTTCGCTGCTTACTGGCTGCAGCGGAGCGCCGACGGCGTCGCCGTCGAGGAGACGCCCCCTCCGATCACCCTGGCCCTCGACATCGGGGACGACGACGACGATGCCAGCTCGCCCGACGACGCTGACGAGCCAGACGGTGACGTGCAGCAGGTCCGGTTCAGCCGGGCCGAGGTCCTCACCAACAAGGACTTCGCCGACTGCTCCCCCGAAGAGCTCGACGAGTTGACCGCCCTGATGAGCCGCCTCCGATTCACGACCCACCGTCGCCGGAGCCGTCGCCAGCTCCCCGCCAAGGGCGGCGGCGACCGGCCCGATCTCCGCCGGACGGTCCGGTGGGCGCTCCGTCATCAGGGAGAGCCGATGAAGCGGGCCTTCACCGAGAAGGCGACTCGGCCCCGGCGGCTCGTGCTCGTACTCGACGTGTCGGGATCGATGGAGCCCTATGCGCGGGCTCTGCTCCGCTTCGCCCATGCCGCGGTAGTGGCAAGAGCCAAGGTCGAGGTCTTCGTGCTCGGCACTCGACTCACTCGCCTGACCAAGTACTTGGCGAGCCGCGACCCGGATGCGGCGATCCGCCGGGCGTTCCCCCAGGTCAAGGACTGGGCAGGGGGGACCCGGCTCGGGGAGGGGATCCAGGAGTTCAACAGCGAGTGGGGCATCCGCGGCATGGCCCGAGGAGGCGTGGTCGTCATCCTGAGCGACGGTTGGGATCGGGGCGACGCTGGCCTGCTGGCGGCGGAGATGAAGCGCCTGCACCGGGTGACGCATCGCCTGATCTGGGTGAATCCGCTGAAGGCAACGCCGGGCTACGCGCCGCTGGCGGCCGGAATGTCGGCCGCGTTGCCCCACGTCGACCGGTTCGTCGAGGGTCACTCCTACGCGTCGTTGGAGCAACTGGCGGTCGTCCTCGCCGGTGACAGCGAGGCCTCGTGATGACCGGGAGGAGGGGGCGGTGACCGAATCGATCGGCGGATCAACGGTTCCGCCGCCACCGATCGGTTCACCGGTGTCCACGGTGCCTCCGCCGCGTCCCCGGCTCAGGCCGTGGTGGGGTCTCGGGGACATCCTGCTCGGCCTGCCGGTCATCGTTGCGACCGCGATCGCCGGCCTCCTGATCGGCCTCCCGTTCCTCACCTCCGGCGAGCGGACCGCCATGTTCGAGGGAGCGTCCGATCTGCCGAGCGCGGTGCTTGCCACGTCGTTGCTGGGTCAGCAGCTCGGTCAGGGCTTGTGGCCGGTATTGGTGGCGAAGTGGAAGGGCCTCGGTCCGGTCCGGGACTGGCGGCTGGCGTTCAAGCCGGTCGATGTGGCCCTCGGGTTCGGAACGGCGATCATCGCGTTGGGCGTTGCGGCGGCGGCCGCCGCCATCGCCAGCGAGCTGGTGAGCCTGACCGACGAGTCGGCGGCCGACAACACCGAGTTCCTCCGCACCGCGGAAGGGACACCGTGGTTCTACGTGCTTCTCGCGGCCGTCGTCGTCGGCGCTCCGTTTGCCGAGGAGCTGTTCTTTCGCGGTCTCGCCCTCCGGGCGTTCGAGAAGCGGGCAGGACCGGTGGCGGCCGTGGTCGGCTCGACCGTGCTGTTCACGCTTCCCCACTTCATCGGTTCGGGCCTCGAGGGGACCGTCGTGCTCTTCGCGTCGATCGGGGCTGTCGGCGCGGTACTCGGGACCATCACCATCGTGGTGGGGCGGTTGTGGCCGGCGATCTTCGCCCACGTGGTCTTCAACTCGATCGGGGCCGCCGGGGCCCTTGGCGCGTTCGACGGACTCGCCGGAACCTGATCCGGCTGCCCTCACGTGGTCGGACGAGGGGCTCGAGCGCTAAGTTCGCCGTCTATGGCTGACGCTCTCGACCGATATCAGCAGTTCCCGGGCCTCCGGCTCGATCGACCGGAGCCCGGCATCCTCCGCATGGTCCTCGACACGCCGGGCAAGCTGAACGCGGTCGATGCCGTCAAGCACGCCAACCTGGCCGACGTGTGGCCGGTCATCGACCGCGACCCCGACACCAAGGTCGTGGTCGTCCACGGCGAGGGCGGGGCCTTCTCCTCGGGCGGCGACATGGACATGATCCGCGACATCATCGCCGACCCCGACACGAGGGCGGAGACCTTCCGGGAAGCTCGGGACCTCGTGTACAACATCCTCAACTGCTCGAAACCGGTGATCTCCGCCATCGAGAAGGTTGCCGTCGGGGCCGGTTTGGCCACCGCGCTGATGGCCGACATCTCGGTCTGCGGGCGGTCGGCCCTGATCATCGACGGCCACACCAAGCTCGGCGTGGCCGCGGGCGACCACGCCGCCATCATCTGGCCGCTGCTTTGCGGCATGGCGAAGGCGAAGTACTATCTGCTGACCTGCGATTCCCTCACGGGCGAGGAGGCAGAGCGGATCGGGCTGGTGTCGATGGCGGTCGACGACGACCAGGTCATCGACCGGGCCTTCGAGATCGCCCGCACCCTCGCCGCCGGCTCCCAGCAGGCGATCAGGTGGACCAAGCTGTCGCTTAACAACTGGCTGCGCATGGCCGGTCCGGCCTTCGATGCCTCGGTCGCCCTGGAAATGCTCGGCTTCGCCGGCACCGACGTGCACGAGGGTGTTGCCGCCATCACCGAGAAGCGGGCGCCGGAGTTCGACTAGCCGCAGCGCTCGACGGCGCTGGTGACCCACCGTCGTGCTACGGCCCGCTTGTTGTGAACCACCAGGAGCGGCCGTAGGCTAGCTAGCTGGCGTTCTACCACGCGCTGAGCCTGGCATGTCCGCCAACCGTGCCCGAGCCACCTCGATTCGATCACCGGTCTGCCGCCGGTCTCGACCATCGGCAGTGACCGGCAACGGCACGTGCCCGATCGCCCAGATCCCCCCCGACTTCAGTCCCCAACTACGTTCACTCGTGCAATGCCCGTGAGAGGTGCTTGGTGCCCACGATCCAACAGCTGGTCCGCAAGGGCCGGGAAACGAAATCGAAGAAGGCCAAGACCCCGGCCCTGATGGGTTCCCCTCAGCGTCGTGGCGTCTGCACCCGCGTGTATACCGCCACTCCCAAGAAGCCGAACTCCGCCCTGCGCAAAGTGGCCCGTGTCCGGCTGACCACCGGCGTCGAGGTCACCGCCTATATCCCCGGCGAGGGCCACAACCTCCAGGAGCACTCGATCGTCCTGGTCCGTGGGGGTCGGGTGAAGGATCTCCCCGGTGTTCGCTACAAGATCGTCCGGGGCACGCTCGACACCGCCGGTGTTCGCGATCGCAAGCAGGCCCGTAGCCGTTACGGCGTCAAGAAGGACAGCTGATATGCCGCGCAAGGGTCCAGCCCCCCGTCGAGATCTCGAACCCGATCCCGTGTACCGCTCGGTCCTCGTGACCCAGATCGTCAACAAGGTCCTGCTCGCCGGGAAGAAGAACCTCGCCGAGCGCATCGTCTACGATGCCCTCGAGATCGTCGGCGAGAAGACCGGTGGCGACCCGATCGCCGCGCTCAAACGCGCTGTCGACAACGTTCGACCCCAGCTCGAGGTCCGCAGCCGACGTGTCGGCGGTGCCACCTACCAGGTGCCGGTCGAGGTCCGGCCCCGTCGCGCCACGACGCTCGCCATCCGCTGGCTGGTCGGATTCGCCCGCGACCGGCGCGAGCGGAGCATGGCCGAGCGCCTCGCCAACGAGGTTCTCGACGCATCCAACGGGATCGGTGCGTCGGTCAAGCGCCGCGAGGACCTGCACAAGATGGCGGAGTCGAACAAGGCCTTCGCCCACTACCGCTGGTAGCTCGCGATGTTCAGCCGGCGCCCGCTCATTCCTCGCCGTGTCGGCTCCAGCGCCGACCCATATGGGCCCACCGGTGACGCCCCATGGCTCCCGGTCGGCCGCTCACCCTTCACCCGCAAGCCCGTTCGCACTGCCTGAGGACGACCCATGTCTGCCCGACCGACCCCCCTTGACCGCTATCGAAACATCGGCATCATGGCCCACATCGATGCCGGCAAGACGACGACCACCGAGCGGATCCTCTACTACACCGGCAAGAGCTACAAGATCGGTGAGGTCCACGACGGTGGCGCCACCATGGACTGGATGGAGCAGGAGCAGGAGCGAGGTATCACGATCACCTCGGCCGCTACAACCTGCTTCTGGAACGACCACCGCATCAACATCATCGACACGCCCGGCCACGTGGACTTCACCGTCGAGGTCGAGCGGTCGTTGCGGGTGCTCGATGGCGCCGTCGCCGTGTTCGACGGCGTGGCCGGGGTCGAGCCCCAGACCGAGACGGTCTGGCGCCAGGCCGATCGCTACGGCGTGCCCCGCATGTGCTTCGTCAACAAGCTCGATCGGACCGGTGCCGACTTCTACTATGTGGTCGACACGATCAAGGAGCGGCTCACGTCCGACATCGCCGTCACCCAGCTCCCGGTCGGCGCCGAAGCGAACTTCGCCGGCGTGGTCGACCTGATCAAGATGAAGGCGCTCATCTGGAACAGCGAGGATCTCGGCGCGACCTGGGACGAGATCGACATCCCCGACGACCTCGCAGCCAAGGCCGCCGAGTCCCGGGCCGAGCTGGTGGAGGCGATCGCCACCCACGACGAGCACCTGATGGAGAAGTTCCTCGAAGACGACGAGATCTCCGTGGCCGAGCTCCGGGCCGGCCTGCGCAAGGCCACGATCGCCGGTGACCTGGTTCCGATTCTCTGCGGGTCAGCGTTCAAGAACAAGGGTGTGCAGCCCCTGCTCGACGCTGTCGTCGACTACCTGCCCTCGCCGCTCGACCTCCCGCCGGTAGAGGGAACGATGCTGAAAGGCGGTGAGGCGGCCATCCGCAAGCCGAGCGACGACGAGCCGTTCTCGGCGATCGCCTTCAAGATCATGACTGCCCCCAACGTCGGCAAGCTCACGTACTTCCGGGTGTACTCCGGCTCGCTCGACAAGGGCGGGCAGGTGTTGAACACCCGCACCGGCGCCAAGGAGCGTCTCGGCCGGCTCCTCGAGATGCACGCCAACAAGCAGGAAGATCGCGACGCGGCGGCAACCGGCGACATCATGGCCGCCATCGGCATCAAGAACGTCAAGACTGGCGACACGCTCACCGACATGAACGACCCGGTCGTGTTGGAGTCGCTCGACTTCCCCGACCCGGTGATCCACGTGGCGGTCGAGCCGAGGACGAAGGCCGACCAGGACAAGATGGCCAAGGCGCTCATGGCGCTGTCCGACGAAGACCCCACGTTCACCGTCAAGACCGACGAGGAGACTGGTCAGACGATCATCGCCGGCATGGGCGAGCTCCACCTCGAGGTGCTGGTCGACCGGATGCTGCGCGAGTTCAGGGTCGACGCCACCGTCGGTAAGCCGCAGGTCGCCTACCGCGAGACGATCACCGGCGTGGTCGAGAAGGACACCTACACCCACAAGAAGCAGACCGGTGGTTCCGGTCAGTTCGCCGAGGTCACCATCAAGATGGAACCGAGCGGCCCCGGCGGCGGCTACGAGTTCATCGACAAGATCACCGGTGGCCGGATCCCCAAGGAGTACATCCCCTCGGTCAGCCACGGCATCGAGGAAGCGATGACGACCGGCGTCCTCGCCGGCTATCCGACCGTCGACATCCGGGTGACGCTGCTCGACGGCAAGTACCACGACGTCGACTCATCGGAGATGGCCTTCAAGATCGCCGGCAACATGGCGTTCAAGCAGGCGGCCCGTCTGGCCAAACCGATCCTGCTCGAACCGATCATGGCCGTCGAAGTGGTGACCCCCGAGGACTACATGGGTGATGTCATCGGCGACCTCAACTCGCGACGCGGCAAGGTC
>JAOTYQ010000287.1 GCA_029861725.1 Acidimicrobiia bacterium
TCCGGCCGCCCGGGGGCGGGCGTGGAGGTGGGAGTCTCGTCGGTCCCTGACGACGTGGTCACGCTACGAAGCTAGCGACTGGCACGCCGCTTCGTGACCGAGTTGCGCTCGAGGGTCCCGCGGCGGCCACCCCTACGCTGGGCTCCGTGACCCTGACGACCTCCCGCCCCCAGAAGTCGGGATCCCTGCTCGACCGGGCGCCGCTGCCCGTGCTGACGCTGATCGGGTGGACGCTGTTCGTCTGGGTGACGAGGATCCGCAACATCGGGACCGACGAGGGGCTGTCGGGATGGTCGATGATCTGGCGTCTCGGCGTGGCCGGGACGTTCGTCGTCACCGCTGCTTCGGTCGTGCTAGCCGTGCTCGTGCGACCGGCCGCCGTGCCGATCACCGCTCGTGCCCTCGCCGGCTTCGGGATCGTCGTCTGGCTGATCCGCGGGGTCGACATCGCCGTCGGCGACCACGACGCAGCCTTCATCATCGTCCACCTCGTCCTGGCCGGCACGACGATCGCACTCGGTCTCGCGGTGTTCCGCCGGTTCGGGCCGTGGTTCGGGCCGTGGTTCGGGTCGTGGCCGAGCCCGGTGGCGGGAGAGCCGGGTCTCGCGGAGCGCCCGGTATCCTCCGTTGACGATGGGTGAACCAGTAACGGTGACGGAGAAGCCGTCCAACCGGGAGGGCTTCGTTCGGTTCGAGACGAACCGGTCCTTCACCGGTATGGGTCACGAGCGCTATGTGGCCGGGGAGACGATCTACCGCGATCGTCCTCCCGACGTGCTGGCCACCCGCCTCTTCGAGACCAGCAAGGTCGACGAGGTTCACATCTACGGTCAAGCCATCACGGTGAAGCTGTTCAAGGGGGCATCCACCGACGGTCTCAAGGAGATCATCGAGGAGCTGTACACCTACTACCGACCAGGAGTCGAGGTACCTACCCCGGAATCGTTCGCCGCCGAGGCATGATCAGCCACGCCGCCCCGTCCCGGGTCGGCATCCTCGGCAACCCGTCCGACGGCTATGGCGGCCGGACGCTGGCCCTCGCGGTTCCACAGTTCGAAGCGACCGTCCACCTGGAAGAAGCCCCCGGGATCGAGATCGCCGCCAACCCCGGGGACGAGCCCTGCTGGCCGTCGATGTCGGCGCTGGTCGACCACGTCGACCGTCACGGCTACGGGACCGGCCCCCAGCTCCTCGCAGCCACTGTTCGCACCTTCGCCGACGTGGCGGAGACGGCCGGCATCGAGCTGCGGGTCGGCGCCCGGCTCGGCTACGACACGACGATTCCCCGCCAGGTCGGCCTCGGAGGCTCATCGGCTCTCGTCGTCGCCACCCTCCGCTGCCTGTGCGAGCACTACGACGTGCACGTGCCCGAGGAGGTGCTGCCCTCGATCGCGTTGCGGGTCGAGACCGAGCAACTCGGCATCACCGCAGGACTCCAGGACCGGGTGGTGCAGACGTACGGCGGGCTCGTGGCGATGGACTTCGGCGAGACCCACATCGACACCCGGTTCGGGGTCAGCCATGGCGCCTACGAACCGGTCGACGCCGCGGGGCTGCCCCCGCTGTTCCTCTCCTACCGGCAGGCCGCAGCCGAGCCGAGCGATGCCTACCATCACGACCTGCGGGCCCGATTCGAATCGGGCAACGCGATAGTTCGGGACACGATGCGGGAGCTGGCCACGCTGGTGGTCGAGGGGCGGGCGGCGCTGCGGTGGGGCGATCGGGCACGTTTCGCGTCGCTGATCGGGCGCAACATGCAGCTCCGCAAGGCATTGGGTCCACTGCCGTCGGCCCAGCTCGAGCTGGTCGACGTCGCCGCCGCGTTGGGAGCACAGGCCACGTTCGCCGGATCGGGTGGCGCCGTCGTCGGCGCGTTCGACGACGAGTCCCGATTCGACACCCAGTTCGAAGCGCTGTGCGATGCCTACGCCGACGTCGGAGCCGACGTCGTGCGGCTCGATCAGCCATCGCCCACCGCTCCCGCCGAGGAGGAGGCCGACGGCGCACCGTCGAACGTGGTCGCCTTCGAGCCCCGGGGCGACTGAGCGGCCGCACCGACCGGGTCTCATCGGCAGGACCGAATCGGATTCAAGTAACCGGACGGGCCGGCCGATGCCTCGACCATGGGATTGGGAAGAGCAATCGGAGGCGTCGCCGTAGCCGGACTCGGCTTGGTCGGCGTCGGCTATGCAGGACTGGGCGGGCAGGACAACACGACCCGTGACGACTCGGGAGCGATCGTCGACGGTGGCGAGCTCGGGGCGTTCCGGATCCAGATCGGCGACTGCCTCGGGGATGTCGGCGGCGGTGAGATCGAGTCCGTCCAGGGCATCCCCTGCGATCAGCCGCACCAGTATGAGGTCTACTTCGCCTTCAACCTCGATGATGGCGACTTCCCCGGCGACGCGTCGGTGGCGGACCAGGGCGAGCAGCGTTGCTACAGCGTCTTCACCTCGTTCGTCGGCCAGACCTACGAGGAATCGGTGTACGGGTTCACCACCCTGCTGCCGACCGAGCAGAGCTGGGATGAGCTCGCCGACCGAGAGGTGCTGTGCCTCCTCGGCAACTACGACGGGACGCCCAAGACCGGCTCGGCCAAGGGCACGGCTATCTGATCTCCCGTCCTCGGGCGAAACCAGGACGCCCGGACGCGACGGCACCGAGGGTCGCCTCGACGAGGAGGTCACGGCCCCCGACCGTCGCCGTCCGGGCCGACCAGTCGAAGACCATCTCGGTCTCGACCGCACCCGCACTGCGAGCGAGATAGGCCACGTCGTCGGCGAGGATCTCCTCGGCTGCGGCCCGGGCCTCCTCGAGCGAGCGAAAGGCCCGTGGCTCACCATCGGCGAGCATGACGCCGTGCAGCTCGTAGCGGCCGGCCCGAGGCCGGCTGATCGTCAGCTCCCGCCGGATCCGGACGGGGCCGACGACGGCCCCGACGGCGTTGGCCACCGCGGCATGGGCCGGTACGACAGCCTCGGTCCCGACTGCCCCGGCCACCGCCGGATAGTAGGCGCCGGCGGCGGCGCCTACTGCGACGAGGGGTACGTTCAGCCCGGCCGACAGGTCGATGAAGCCTCGGTGGCCGGCGATCGCCGCCCTGAGGAGCGGATCGTCGGCCGCGGTGGCGCCCAGTCCATCGACCCGGAGCGCCACGTCGAGCACCTGATCGGCCGACTGGGCGACGAGGCTCTCATAGACCCGACGGGCCAACGCCGTGGCCGCTGACCGACCAGACCCGGTGTCGGCCGGTGACGCCCGGGCCAACGCCCCGGCCGCTGACCCACCAGACCCCGCATCGGCCGGCAACCGGCGGGCCAGGAGCTCTGCGCCCAGCCGCGCCGCCTCGGCGCCGACCTCCGAGCAGGCTTGACCGCCCGAGAGGCCGGTAACAGCCGAGCTGCTGCCGGCCGAAGGGCCGAGGACGAGAGCGGCGTCGGTCGGGGTGAGCGTCGCTACCCGGATCAGGCTCCGGCGCCGGAGCCGGTCGAGGGCGACCAGCTCGCGGCTCGCCGTCACGGCCACCTGCTCGGGCACGGGTCCCTCGGTGGTGACGAGCTCGAGCAGGCGCCGCTGATTCTCATCGAGGTCGGTGAGCGAGCGCTCCTGGGTGGCCGAGGTGAGAGCGAGCAGGAACCGGCCGTGGCGCTGGCTCGAAGCTGCGCCGAGTTGGTCTCGCAGCTGATCGAGCACCTCGGGATGGCCCTCGGCCAGCCGGCAGAGCGGAATGGCCCGAGCCGGGCCGATCGCGAGGCCACCACGATCGACGACGACCTCGCTGTCACCACCGATGCCATGGGTAGAGAGATCGACCGCTCGGACCATCGTCCGATGACCGGCGACGACCGCACCTTCGGGGTTGAGCACCGGCTCCCCGTCGCGCAGCGCTGCGAGGTCGGTGGTCGTGCCGCCGATGTCGGCGACGATCATGTCGGTGGCGCCGACGAGCTCGACGGTCAGGAAGCGGCCGCCCACCACACTGGCGGCCGGACCCGAGAGGACCGTCTCGATCGGACGGCGAGAGACATAGTCGGCCGAGACCAACGAGCCATCACCCCGGACCACCATCAGCGGGCCGTCGATCCCCGCCTCGGTCAGCACACGCCGGACCGAGGCTTCCAACCGGGCGACGAGGCCGATCAAGCGGGCGTTGAGCAGTGCGGTCGTCGCCCGGCGGGGCCCGTCGAGACGGCTCGACAGCTCGTGGCTGCAGGTGACCGGATGCCCGGAGGTCTCGCCCAGGACCGAGGCGATCTCGAGCTCGTGCGCTGGATTCCGGACACTGAACTGGGTGGCGACGGCATAGCCCGACACCTCGTCAGCGGTTTCCCTGGCGAGACGAGTGACCTTCCCAACATCGACCGCGGCCAGCGGCCGGCCCTGAGCATCGTGGCCCCCGGCGACCGTGTGGATCCGATCGTCGCCCGCGTCGGTCGTGATCCGTTCGACCTCACGATGGCCGAAGCCGGCGAGCACGAGACAGGCAGGCTCTCCCTGCCCTTCGACCAGAGCGTTGGTGGCCAGCGTGGTCGACAGCGACACGAGCCCAATCGCCTCGGCGGTGACCGCAGGGCCGGCCAGGACGGCCTCGACCGCGGCGCCGATGCCGAAGACCAGATCGCCATGGGTCGTCGGGACCTTGGCCGTGGCCAGCACTCGGGATCCTGCTTCGTCCATGACGACGGCGTCGGTAGACGTGCCGCCGGTGTCGATCCCGAGCATCAGTCCCATCGGCACAGCACGCTACTGCGGCGTCGCCCGAGACCCATGGCTCACACCTTGCCCATGACCCCAGACCCAGGGCTCGCCGCTGTGCTGATCTCGGCCAGACCGAAAACGTCGTTGCGACGAGCGTCGGCCAGCGGCTGGACTCGAACCATGGACGGCTACGAACCGATGACCAGCTTTGGCTTCACTGCGGCCGAGGCCTACGACACCACCCATCTGCGGGGCGACGAAGCCGACACGGTGGCGCTGGGGCCAGGTGGCGGCCCTTGCCCTCTCGCTGGTCGGAGCGCTGTTCGCCTTGGCCACCCGACGGGGGCTCCAGGCTCGGGAGCTCGTGGCCCGTCCTTGACAAGGGCGAACATGCGTTCGATCATGGGGAATGGCCCGCTCGCAGATCACCTACGAGCCCGAAGAACAAGCTGATCAACAGACGGGGAGACCGGCTGGGGAACCGCTTATCGGCGCGGCCCCGAAGGAGTCGCTGCGCCAGCTGCAGGATCGCCTCGGCCCGGTGACGCTGTCGCGGGAGCAGTTGCTGTCCGTTCCCGAACCGCTGCTACCCCTGTTTCCCTTCGGAGGGCTCCAGCGGGGCCAGTCGGTCGGGTTCGAAGGAGCGGGCAGTACCTCGGTGGCTCTGACCCTCGCCGCTGCCGCTCTCGGCAACGACCGGTGGATGGCCGTGGTCGGGATGGAGGAGCTGGGTTTGCTGGCCGCATCCGAGCTCGGGGTCCGGCTCGACCGCCTGCTCCTCATCGAGACCACCGCGGCAGCTCAGCTGGCTCCGATCACCGCCGCCCTCGTCGAAGCGGTCGACATCATCGCCTTGAACCCGAGAAAGCGGGTGGGGCCTCGCGATGCCCGGCGCTTGACCGCCCGGGCTCGGGAGCGGGGAACGGTCTTGTTCCACCTCGATGGCGGCCGGACCTGGCCCGAAGCGATGCATGTGCACATCACCGCCGAGCCCGAGGGTTGGGAGGGGCTCGGCGAGGGCCACGGCCACCTCACCCAGCGGCGGCTCTCGGTGGCGACCACCGGGCGCCGATCGTCGTTCCGCCAGCGACGGATCTCGGTGCTGCTCCCCGGACCCGACGGCGGCATCGCCCCGATCGCTGGCGAATCTCCCCCCGTGCTCACCGTCGAAGACGGAAACGGAACCGTGAGCACCCCCCTGACCGACACGGCGACCGGCACGGCCACAGACGATGAGGTCTTCTATGCCCGAGCCGGGTGATCGGGCCGTGTCGGATCCAATCGGGGAGTACTGATGGTCGGTGTACGAATGGCCGTTGTGTGGTGTCCCGACTGGCCGGTGGTGTCCTGGGGCGTCCCCATCGACGAACCTGCGATCGTCACGGTGGCCAACCGAGTGGTCGCCTCATCGCCGGCGGCCAGGGCCGAGGGCGTGCGTATCGGCCAGCGGCGTCGTGACGCCCAGAGCCGCTGCCCCGAAGTGGCGGTTCTGGAGCGCGATGCCGCCCGGGAGGCCCGCCTGTTCGAGCCGGTGGTGGCCACCCTCGACACCCTCACCCCCCGGATCGAGGTGAGCGGACCAGGCCTCGCCGGATTCCCCACCCGGGGTCCCTCCCGGTTCTTCGGGGGCGATCATGCCCTGGCCGAGCGGATGCTGGCCCAGGTGGAACCGGTGCTGGCTCGGCGGGGCGAGGCCAGGGTGGGGATCGCCGACGGGGTGTTCGCCGCTCGGCTCGCCGCCCGGTCCCGCCGGGCCCGGACGGGCCCGCTGGTGATCGAGCCCGAAGCATCCCAGGAGTTCCTGGCCGGGATCTCCGTCGAGACCCTCGAGCTTCCCGAGCTGACCGACGTGCTGACCAGGCTCGGCTTGCTCACGCTCGGCTCGCTGGCCGGGCTATCAGCTGGCGATGTGGTCGGCCGCTTCGGACAAGAGGGCCGGCTCGCCCACCGCCTGGCCCAGGGCGAGGATGACTACCCGCCCGATCTCCGTCGCCCGGCCCCCGACCTGGCGGTCACCTGGCAGTTCGAGCCGCCGGCCGAGCGGATCGAGAGCTGCGCCTTCGTAGCCAAGATGCTGGCCGACGATCTCCACACCAACCTGCTGTCGGAGGGCCTGGCCTGCACCCGGGTGGCGATCGAGGTCGAGACCGAGGCCGGAGACACCCACTCCCGGCTCTGGCGCCACGAGGGTGCGTTGTCGGCCGCCGCCATTGCCGATCGGACCCGATGGCAGCTCGACGGGTGGCTCCGGGCCGCTCCTCGCTCGACCCCCGACGATGGCCTGGTCCGATTGACCCTGATCCCCGACGAGGTCGTTGCGGCTACCGGCCGCCAGCTCGGGTTCTGGGGAACCCGCAACGAGCGGGGTGACGACGTGACCCGAGCGGTGGCCCGACTGCAGGCGATGCTCGGCCCCGAGGCGGTCACGGTCCCCGAGCACCGGGGTGGGCTGAGCCCGGCCGATCGCATCGCCCTGGTGCCGGCGGCTGCGGTCGATCTGACCGAGGAGCGGCCGGCGACCGCATCGGGGTGGGTGGCTGAGCCCTGGCCTGGCCACATCCCGGCCCCCGCCCCCGCCCATCTCCCGGTCGAGGTGGTTTCGGTCGAGGTGCTCGATCATCAGGGTCGTTCGGTCGGGGTCGACGGACGGGGGAAGATCACCGCCCCACCGGCTCTGATGGTCCAGGACGGAACAGCCCTCGGTTCGTCTCGGGCCATCACCGGGTGGGCCGGGCCCTGGCCCGCCGATCAGCGGTGGTGGGACCC
>JAOTYQ010000763.1 GCA_029861725.1 Acidimicrobiia bacterium
CGCCGCCGGGCCCGCCTGCAGGTGACCCTCGACGACGGCTCCGCCCACCTACTGGTGATCGAGCACGGCACCTGGTCGATCGAGGCCACCTACGACTAGGAGGCTCCTAGGGGCCCGTCGCCCATCGCCACAATTACGGTGGAGGTCCTGGTCCCCGCTACCCTTACGGCCTAGAAGCCGTTGGCTGACAGTAGCGCATGAGCACCGAGACGAACCCCAGAGGCCGCCCCCGAGCCTTCGACACCGACGAGATCCTGCAACAGTCCGTCGAGGTGTTCTGGCGCCACGGCTTCTCAGGGACAACCACCCGCACACTGGAGCAGGAGCTCGGGATCAGCCAGTCGAGCCTGTACAACGCGTTCGGGTCGAAGGAGAAGCTGTTCGAGCAGACGGTCAGCCGCTACGAGGAGCAGCTGGAAGCCGAGGTGATGTCCCACCTCGCCGGCGACGATCCCGACCGCGACTCATTGCTCGCCTTCGTCGACGCCGTGACGATCTGGATCCGCAACGACGATCACCGAGGCTGCCTCGTGCTCAACCTCGGCCTCGACACCGAGGACGGAGGCCGCCGGGTCACCGCCTACCGTGCCAAGCTCCGTGAGCTCCTCAGCAAAGCGATCGGCTCCTTCACCTACGCCGAGGCCGACATCGAGGCAAGAACCGAGCTCATCGTTGCGGCCATCCTCGGCCTGAACATCTCGGCCAGCAGCGGCGCCAGCAAAGCCGAGCTCCTGCGCTTGCGCGACGGCATCAAGCATCAGATCAGGGCTTGGTAACGGCGACGCCGGCCGGTCGGAACGCCACCGGCGCACCGACCAGCCATGGCGTCAGGCGTGGGTCGCCATCGCCTCGGCGATCGCGCTCGGTGTTGCGGCCCCGGTCACCCGGTGGATCTCCTCCCCGCCCCTGATGAAGACCAGGGTCGGCGTCGACATGACTCCGTAGCGGACCACGAGGTCGGGATTCTCCTCTACGTGGATCGCGACCAGCCGCCACGCCTCGGAGAAGTCGTCGGCTAGGTCCTCCAAGTGGGGACGGAGGGTACGGCACGGCTGACACCAGGTACCCCAGAAATCGAGGATCACGCCCCGTTCCTCGGCCAGCAACACCTTGTTCAGCTCGGCGACGTTCACCTCATCGAGTTTCATACCGCTACGCAATCTCTTCGCGGCGATACTCCATCCCGCCGTCGTATTCCGATTCGTCCGCGGAGTCCATGTTCATGGTGATGTTGAACTTGTTACCCCAATTGAAGATCCCGCAGGCGAACACCATCTCGACGATCTCGTCGTCGCTGAAGTGCTCGCGCAGCTTGGCGAAGAACTCGTCGGTGACGGTGTGGGGATCGAGGGCGATCCGCTCGGCGAGGGAGATGCCCAGTGACTCACGCTCGTTGAGCACATCACCGGCCTGGGGCTGATGCTCCATGCAGGCGGCTTCCCGGGGTCCTACGGCGTCGCGCACGGCGACGCTCCGAACGGTGTTTCAATAGGCGCAGTCGTTGATCTGGCCCGTCTTGAGCCGCATCAGCTCGTGGAGGTGAGGCTCGACCTTGCCCTCGGCGAAGAACGAGACGAACACCGGCACGATCGTCTTGAGGTTCTGAGGGTTCCGCCCGATGAGCCCGAACATGTTGGCGTCGGCCCACCAACCGTTCTTGGCGTCCTCGAGGAGCTGGTTCACTTCTGGATCCGGGCTCTCCCCCGGTTTGATTGGTTCTATTCGAGTGGCCATGGGTTCGGGGGCATCTCCTTGTGAAGTGGATACGTTACCTATTTCGTAGCACACGCTCCGAAAAGTTGCGAGCGGTACGGCCATGAAGATGGACGCTGGTGCCACCCGGAGAACGGGAGCGGTCAGCAGCCCCCGAAGGCGTAGACCTTGATGTAGTCGACCTGCATCGTCACGTCGGCCGGCAGGCTGTTGCCCCAGGCGTCGAGCTGGATCGCGGCGTGGTGAGCGACGTCGGGAATGAGATCGTCGCTCGTCTCGTCGATCGTCTTCACCAGAACACCGTCGCGGTAGAGCTTGATCCACTCGGGCGTCCACTCCATGGCCATCGTGTGCCACGACGACGCGCTCACCGGGTGGACCGTCCGGTCCTGGTCGCTGACGGTGCCGAACGGCTCGTGGATGAACGAGTAGAACTCGCTGCGGTCACCGGGCATGGCCAGGGTCTCATAGATGTCGTTCTCACCATCACGGGGGTGCACATCGGATGCTGGCCAGGTCAGAACGACGCCGCTCATCGTCTCCGATGGGTCCTCGTCGGTCCGGACCCGGAACTCGTAGCGCCCGTAGGTCTGATCGTGGCGGTGCTCCATCCCGCCTGAAACGAGGCTGCCGCTCTCCATGCTGGCGGTGATGGTGAGGTAGCCACCGGAGACCGACAGCGCCGAGGGACGGCGGAGGCCGAAGTCGGCATTGCCGTTCGACTCATACAGGGCCCAGTCGTCGGTGTCGATCGACGACCCGCTGAAGCTCTCGTCGAGCACCAGCTCCCAGGTGGGTGAGGCGCAGGCGGTGGTGCTGGTCGTCTCGCTCCTCGTCGTGGTCACCGTGGTCGAGGTCGTCACGACGCTGGTCGAGGACGTGGCCGCGCTCGACGAGGACGTGGCCGCGGGGATGGCCGTCGTGGCCGTTGTGGCGATTGAGCGGGTCGTGCTCGGTGACCGGCTGGTACTGGTCGCCGCAGTAGTGGCCGAGCGAGGACGGGTGGCGTCGGCCGTCGTGGGTGCGTCGCTCGTCGAGGATCGGGTGG
>JAOTYQ010000173.1 GCA_029861725.1 Acidimicrobiia bacterium
CCTCGACCTCGGCCGGCGACAGGTTCTCACCCCCGACCTTCAGCATGTCCTTGTACCGACCCATGAACACCACGTGACCGTCGGGCCGGATCGTCGCCATGTCGCCGGTGTCGAGCCAGCCTTCCTCGTCGATCGCACCCGCAGTGGCATCCGGGTCTGCCCAATAGCCCTGGGTCACCGTGTAGTAGCGGACGTAGAGCTGGCCGGGCGTCTCGGGCGGGAGCGTCGCACCGGTGGCGGGATCCCGGACCTCGAGCTCCACGCCGTCCATCGGGTAGCCGGAGGCCTCGATGCGCTGCTCGAGGGAGTGGGTGGGGTGGCTGCAGCAGATGAACGCCCAGCACTCGCTCATCCCGAACCCGCTGATCGTTCCGCAGAAGACGTCCTGCACCTCCCGGGCGATTGGCACGGTCGAGCGCATGCCGGCCGGGAGGCTGCCCAGGCGGAGCGACGACACGTCGCGGGGCCGCCGGGCCTGCGCGGCGAGCAGGTCGCCCCAATGGCTGTCGAAGCCGTGGATGACGGTGGCTCGGTGCCGTTCGATGGCGTCGAGCGCATCGTCAGGGTCGAACGCGTCGAACAGCACCTGGGCGCTGCCGGTGAGGGCGGAGACGATGGCGATCTCCGACAGGGCGTAGAGGTGGAACAGCGGGAGATAGTTGAGGTGCACGTCGCCCCGGTGGTGACCGAGCAGCATCGTCCGCTCCCGGACGTTGCGGATCGGGCGGTGGGTGTGCATGACGCCCTTGGGGTTGCCGGTCGTCCCCGACGTGTAGGCCAGCATCATCAGGTGATCGGGGTCGACCGATGCCGCCCGCTCCATCAGTGCCACGTCGGTGACGGCGTCACCGGCCGCCAGCAGCTCGTCCCAACCGATCTCGGTGGCCCGCCCAGCACCGGGCGTTCCCGAGCCGAGCATCACGATCGTGTCGAGGTGGCCGGCCGCCTCGACCTCGGCTCGGCTCTCGGCCAGGAGCGCGGCGTAGTCGATCGGGCCGGAGCTGTCGATGGTGATCAGCACCCGGCTCTGCGAGTTGATGACCGTGTAGGCCATGTCGTCGGCCCGATACCGAGTGTTGAGGGGCACGAGACACCCACCGACCTTGCCGATGGCGTACATGACGTGGATCCACTCGGGCCGGTTCGTCATCCAGACCGCCACGTGATCGCCCGATTCGACGCCGATCGCGAGCAGTCCCTTCGCCACCCGATCGACGGCAGCCGCCAGCTCACCGTGGGTCTCGACGTGGTCGCCGAAGTAGATCGCCGGCCTGTCGCTCCACCGCCGGGCCGCCCGATCGGGGAGGTCGCCAAGTCGGAGGTGGTCGTAGCCGGTCGGGTCGCTCCATCGTCCGGTGCTCATCGCCCCAGAGTGACCACGCTCCGACACTCACGCAAGCGCTACGCCGCGACCCCCGGCCGGTCCCGAGATCGACTCACGCCGGAACGGGCGGAGGGAGTAGGGTGCAGACCACCGGCCCTGAAGGAGGACGATGGCCATCAAATCCGTGGAACAGATGATCGCCGAGGCCCGAGCCGACCTCGACAACCACACCCCGGAGGAGGCGAAGCGTCGGGTCGACACCGAAGGGGCGTTGCTGGTCGATATCCGTGACGTTCGGGAGCTGCAGCGGGACGGCGTCATCCCGGGTGCGATGCACGCCCCGCGGGGGATGCTCGAGTTCTGGATCGACCCGGCGTCGCAGTACTTCAAGCCCATCTTCGCCGAAGACCGCGAGTTCGTCCTGTATTGAGCGTCGGGCGGGCGGACAAGTTTGTCCGCGAAGACCCTGAAGGACATGGGCCTGCCAAAGGTGTCGCATGTCGAGTCCGGCTTCCACGGGTGGAAGGACGCGGGACTGCCCGTCGTCGACTACGAGACCTGGAACGCCGACCGCAAGAAGAACGCCTAGCGCACGATTCCGCTGACGATGCCCGGTCGCCTCGACGGCAAGGTCGCGCTGATCACGGGTGGTGGCTCGGGCATCGGCCGTGCCACCGCCGTACTGTTCGCGGCCGAAGGGGCCCGAGCGGTCGTCGTCGTCGATCGAAACGGCGACGGCGCCCAGGCCACGGCGACTGCGATCGCCGACGCGGCACCGGCGTGCGCCGTGGACGTGTCGGTCGCCGATGTGACCGACACCGGCGCCCCGGCGACGACGGTGGCAGGAACCCTCGACACCCACGGCGGGCTCGACGTGGTGCTCACGGCGGCCGGGCTCTCGGTCGGCCAGACCCTCGCCGATACCACGCCCGCCGAATGGGAGCAGGTCTTCACCGTCAACGTGACCGGTACCTACCTTTGGCTTCGGGCCGCCATCCCGCCGATGGTCGAGCAGGGATCCGGCTCGATCATCACGATCGCGTCCCAGCTCGCGATCAACGGCGGCCGGGCCAACACGGCCTACATCGCCTCGAAGGGGGCCGTGATCGCCATGACCAGGACGACCGCCCTCGACCTGGCCCGGACAGGGGTCCGAGTGAACTCGATCCTGCCGGGGGCCACGGAGACCCCGCTGCTCGAGCGATCCTTCGGGCGGCTGGCCGACCCGGAGCGGGCCAGGGCGCGGTCGCTGGCCCGACACCCGATGGGTCGCTTCGGGAAGCCCGAGGAGATCGCCCAGGCGGCGCTGTACCTCGCCTCGGACGAGTCGAGCTTCACCACCGGTACCGAGATCCGGGTCGACGGCGGCTGGATCTCCGGCTGACCCGGCTCCCGCGCCACCCGCTCACTCCCGCGGTCCGGCCGCGGGGCTCGGCACCCGTAGTCGGTCCGCAACACGTCCTTCATGAAACGCGTGGCGGGGTTGGCCGCGACGGCCATCGCAGCCGTCAACGCAGCGAGATCAGCGACGTTTTCCGAGGTGAGCGGCCAATTCGGTGAGCATGATTGCCTAGACGGATTGTTGCCGATACGTTACAGCTCGGCGTAAGCACCCGGGCGAGCCGGCAAGAGCTCGGCCAACTCGGATGCACGGCGACACTACGCAGAGAACACGCATAGGACGGGGCACCTATCGGCAAGCACCAGGGGCATCGAGCCCTCTGGTCTGGCGCGGCACGTGACGTGTCGAAGGGATAGTTGTGCTCACTACACAGTCGAAGTTGCGGGGAACAACCAGGTCACGGGTCGATCGCGATCGATCGAACGTCGGGCCGAACGTTGACGACGACCCTGCCGATGCTCTGGACATCGACACCTTCTGGAACCACGACGACGGGCGGGCCGACGAGCGCCAGTTCTGGCACGAGGACCGGACCGATGAGCCGGACGATGATTGGACCTCTGGCCAAGCCGATGATCCGGCCGACCGGCGCGGCGTGCCGCGCCTGCTGCGTCGCTTGGTCCCCGGGCTGAGTGCGATCCTGCTTCTCGCCCTGCTCGTCGGCACCAGCCAGTCGGGAGCCGACGACGCCGGTGCTGCGGTCGACCCCGACAGCGGTTACCCGTGGTGCGAGGATCCTGCGAGCGACTTCCTCGGCGACCCCGTCGGCGACGGCTACGGCTGGGAGAACAACCAGTCGTGCCGGGTGCGGCCCGAGCGGAAGCCAGGCGATGATCAGCCGGCCGAGATCGATCCCAACAGCGGCTATCCGTTCTGCAAGGATCCTGCGAGCGACTTCCTCGGCGACCCCGTCGGCGACGGCTACGGCTGGGAGAACGGCCAGTCTTGTCGGGTCCGCCCAGGGCAGGAGGGGTCACGACCCCAGCCCAGCCCGCCGACGACGCGACCCGGCGTCGGTCCGCCGACGACCAGCCGGCCCCAGCCCGCCACCGCCGCCGAACAGCCGAGCGACGAAGCCGCCGGCCCGGACCAGCCCGCCACCCCGGGCCGACCGCCGACCGGTCGCAGGCCGCGCCCGCCAGCCGAAGCTCCGACCGCACCAGCACCGGCCGGGTCGCCGGCCGCCCCGGCTCCGGCCGCGCCGGCTCCAGCCGCGCCGGCTCCGGCTCCCGGGTCGCCTACCGATCCGGCCCCGGCTGCTCCGACGCCGGCGCCATCGCCGGGTACGCCAGCGGCACCGGCCGATCCGGCTCCGGGTCCGAACCCGCCGGCCGGAACGCCGAGCACGCCCCCGCCGTCGGGTGGGCCGACGACCGGGCCCGACGCGTCGGTGTTCGATCCGATCAGGAACGACCAGGCGAAGTTCTCCCGCTTCGCCAACGTGCCGTCGGCCCAGCTCGACCTCACCGCCCTCACCGAGCCGGCACCGCGGCCTGACAACGGCACCGTCGGCGACGGCCAGTTCCGGGCGGCCTGCGAGTACTCGCACTTCGGCTACGACGACCCGATCGTCTTTCCCGGCCAGCCGGGACGAGCCCATCTCCACATGTTCTTCGGGAACACGTATGTCGATGCCAACACGACGACGAACTCGCTGGTGAACTCCGGTGGCGGCACGTGCAACGGGTTCGAGCTCAACCGGTCGGGCTACTGGACGCCGGCCCTGCTCGACGGCAAGGGCAATGTGATCGTTCCCGACTCCATCATCCTCTACTACAAGACCAAGGTGCCCAGCGTCATCCAGGAGATGCCCCAGGGCCTGAAGATCATCGCCGGGAACGGCTCCCACACGCCGTTCACGGCCAGTCAGCGGCTGGCGTGGGCCTGCGGCAACAGCGGCACGAGCTACAACCGCAGCAACCAGATACCGAACTGCGGAGGCGACACGATCAACGCAACCATCGTGTTCCCGAACTGCTGGGACGGCGTCAACCTCGACTCGTCCGACCATCGCAGCCACATGACCTACGCGACAGAGGCCAACCCGTGCCCCAGCTCGCACCCGGTGCGGCTGCCGCAGATCAGCATCCTGCTCTACTATCCAGGCACCAGCTCGGTCGCCGGGTGGCACCTCTCCGCCGATCGCCACGGCGGAGCCAACATGCCGCCCGGGTCGTCGCTCCACGCCGACTGGTGGGGCGGCTGGAATGACGATGCCATGGCGCTGTGGACCAATGGGTGCATGCGGGCGGCCCGCAACTGCTCGTTCGGCCAGACCGGCACCAACCGGCAGCTGGCCCGGCTCAACGGACTGCAGCGCTACGAGGGGCCGAACGTCCTGCCGATCCCGGCCGGCGGCCACCCTCACTCGTAGCCGCTCGACAATCGGCGGCACCGCCGGCTCTCACCGCGGCGGGCGGTCGGCGATGACGCCCCGCGCGGCGAGATCGGCCACTGCCGAGGGGTCGAGCCCGGCGAGCTCGGTGAGTACGTGATCGTTGTGCTCACCGAGCAGTGGGGCCGGTCGTCGGTACGTCGCCGGCGTCTCCGAGAGGGTGATCGCCAGGCCGGGCCACTCGTGGGTTCCGGCTTCGCTGTGGTCGAGGGCGATGAAGAAGTCGCGGGCCCGTAGCTGCGGATCGTTCATCACCGCCGGCGCGTCGGCGACCGCGGCAGCAGCGACGCCCGCCGCCTGCAGGCGTTCCATCGCGTCGACCTGGTCGTGCGCTCGAGTCCACCCGGCTATGGCCCGGTCGATGTCGTCATGGGCCCGCCGCCGGGCGTCGACGGCCCATTCGAGCCATGAGGGATGGAAGCCAGCGAGACGGCACAAGCCACCCCATGCCCGGTCATCGGTCACGGTGAGAGCGAGCCACCGGTCGGCCCCGGCGCAGGGGTAGACCCCCTGGGGGGCGTGGACAGGGTGCCGATTGCCGATCAGCTCCGGCTCCGTTCCGGTGAGCTGGGCGTCGGCCAGGGCGTGACCGACCATGGCGACGGTCGCTTCGAGCTGGGCGATCTCCACCGTCCGGCCGACGCCGTCGCCGGCCGCGGCGATGAGCGCCGCCAGGGCACCGAAGGCGCCATGGAGGCCCGCCACCGGGTCGGGCCACGCCACCCCGGCCTTGCGGGCGGTGTCGTCGGGGTACCCGGCGAGGACCGACAAGCCGCCGTGGGAGTCGATCATCGGGCCGTACGCCACCCGGCCCGCGGCGGGACCGGTCCGGCCGTAGCCCGGCATCGTCACGTAGACGAGGCGTGGGTTGAGCTCGTGCAGCCTCCGCTCGTCCAGGCCGAGCTGGGGCATCACCCGGGGGCTGTAGTTCTCGATCACCACGTCGACCCCGCCGACCATCGCCTCCAACGCCGCCCGACCTCCAGGATCGGTGAGATCGAGGGCCACGCCCTTCTTGTTGAGGCCGTACTTGTTCACGAAGCCGATCCGGTTCCAGTGTCGCTCGCCGGGATCGTCATCGGGGTAGTAGTGGGTCGCGAGCACCGACGACCGGTCGATCCCCGCCGGGCCCCGGGCCCACGGCGCCTCGACCATCACCACGTCGGCTCCCAGGTCGGCGAGCACGCGAGCGGCGAACGGGCCGGCCCACACTCGGGTGAGGTCGAGCACCCGGACTCCGGTGAGCGGCCCGTCGAGCAACGCCGGCGCAGGGTCGGCGGCCCGATCGATCGGCGGGTCGGCAGGTGGGTCGTCGCCCCCGGAGCCGGCCGGACTGGTAGCGGGGCCGGCACCGAGGGCGCTCGAACCGGCGGTCGTGATGCGGACCGGTGTGCAGGGGACCGAGATTTCTCTCCCAGGGCCGGTGACGCGCTCCCAGATCTCGCGGGCGGCGAGGTGCTCGTCGGCGAGCACGTCACCCATCGTGGATACCGGACCGGCCGGGACCCTGAGCGCCTGGAGCAGCTCGATCGTCTGGTCCCGGTCCTGAGCCGCGAGCCACGGGCGGAGGTGCTCGTCGAGCAGCCCAGGGTGGTGCATCAGGTCGTAGGTCGACTCGATCCCGGGACGGTCGAGCAGGTGGTCGAGGCCGGCTACCGCCAGCAGTCGATCGAGCTGGTCATCGCGGGGCACGACGAGCGAGATCATCCCGTCGCGGCACTGGTACGCCCCGATCGGGGTGCCAGGTCCGGCGTAGCGATTGCCCATGCGTCGTAGGATGTCGCCGGCGTGGGTGTAGCGCAGCAGGGTGAACTGGTGGAGCGCCGCCATCACCTCTAGATGGGTGACCTCCACCCGCTGACCTCGCCCGGTCACCGCCCGGGCCCACCGTGCGGCTAGGACCCCGATCGCGGCGTGAGCCCCCGCCGCGTAGCCGACCTGGTGCTCCGGGCCCCGAACCGGCTCACGGTCGTGGTCGCCGTTCAGGTAGAGGTGACCGGACAGTGCCTGGTCGGTGAGATCCGAGGACCGGAATCCGGCCCGGGGCCCGTCGGTCCCGAACGGCGAGATGACGACATCGATCCGGGGCGACGGTCGGACACGAGCGGTGGCCGGTGCTGTCCTCGGGTCCGGCCACGGGTCCGAAGCCGTGCTCGAGACGACCACATCGGCGGTCGCCACCAGGTCGCGGTCGACGCCAGCCGAGTCGGATCCGGCGAGCACACCCGCCCAGCCACGCGCCGACGAGCCCTCGGCGGCGGTCACTACAACCTTGCCGGAGCTGAGATACAGCCCGATCCCGGTCGGCTGTCCCGCCACCAGGCTGGCGTCGGGATCGGTGAGCGTTGTCACCGTCGCTCCCTGGTCGGCCAGCAGCTTGGCGCAGTAGGCGCCGGCCACCGACCCCTCCAGCTCGACGACGACCAGGCCGGCCAGCGCCGTCGACCTCGGCGGGACGGGCACGGGCGGCCTGGACACGGAGCCGAGGCTACGGTCTGGGTCCATGCGCATCCACTCCCACGACGTCCTGATCGTCGACGTACCCCTTGAACGATCGTTCATGGGGCTCGACGAGATGAGGCACGCGATCCTCCGGCTCCGGACCGAGAGCGGGGTGGAGGGTCTCGGCTGGGCCGGCTGGTTCGACGGTCGACTGATCCCCGCTCTGGCCACGGCAACCGACGCCGTCGCCGCCGAGCTCCACGGTCTCGACGCGACCCACCGCGGCCGGATCATGGACAAGGTCCGGCGGCTGGTCGAGTTCTGGGGTCCGGGACTGACCCGCTACGTCGAGGCGATGGTCGACGTCGCCCTCCACGACCTCGCCGGCCGGGCGGCCGATGTCTCGGTGGCTTCGCTGCTCGGCGGGGGCGGTGTCGGGGCGGTGCCGGTGTACGCCAGCCAACACCTTTGGCGGGACTGGGACCTGCCTGCCCTGGCCTCCGGGTCGGCGAGCCTGGCCGAGCAGGGCTGGGCGGCCATGAAGTTCCGGATAGGGGCCAACGACCGGGCGGCCGACGAGGCAGAGCGGGCGCGGGTGATGCGGGAGAGCGTCGGCGACGAGATCTCGGTCATGGTCGACGTCAACCAGGGCTGGGACATCGCCCGGACCAAGGAGGTGGCGCCGCTGCTGGAGCCGTACCGGCTGACTTGGTTGGAGGATCCGATCGACTACCGCGATCTCGCCGGGTACCGCCGGTTGGTGACCGAGATCGGAGTGCCGATCACCCACGGTGAGTACCACTTCGACACCGACGCCATCGGCCGGATCGCAGCCGACCGGGCGGCCGACACCGTGATGCTCGACGCCCATCACCTCGGGGGGATCGAGCGGTGGCGAGAGGCGGCCGCCGCCTGCGCGGTCGCCCACGTGCCGGTGGCGACTCATCTCAGCCCGGAGATCGGGGTCCACCTGGCGGCGGCCACACCGAACTGTCGGACGCTGGAGTACATGGACTGGTCGGTGAAGCTGTTCCAGGAGCGACTGGAGCTCGACCCCGACGGGCGGATGGTCGTGCCCGACCGGCCGGGTCTGGGATTCACCCTCGACGATGAGCTCGTGCGGGCTCGGCAGGTCGCCTGACCCCGACCACCGATCCATCGTCCGAAGCCGACCGGTTGCAGGCATGACCAGATCCGACCGAGGCCGAGGGCCGATACGGCGCCGGCCGGCCGGGCTACCGATCGAGGCCTACGCCGACGCGATCGGGCGGGCCATCGCGGAGGGGGCGCTCGTACTCACCGCCGAGCCAGGGGCGGGGAAGTCGAGCATCGTGCCCCTGCTCGCGGCCGAGTCGGCTGCCGGGGCCGATCGTCGGGCTCGCATCGTCGTCCTCGAACCGCGCCGGCTGGCGGCCAGAGCCACGGCCCAGCGGCTGGCCGATCTCAGCGCGCCCGACCCCGGGGGGACCGACACCGGGGTCGATGGCCAGGTCGGCGGCCAGGTCGGCGGCCAGGTCGGCCTGACGATGCGGGGTGAGCGGCGGGTGTCGGAAGTGACCGTGATCGAAGTCGTGACCGAGGCCGTGCTCACGACCCGGCTGCAGCGCGACCCCGAGCTGCCCGAGGTCGCCGTGATCGTGTTCGACGAGTTCCACGAGCGGAACCTCCACAGCGATCTGGGCCTCGCCATGGCGCTGGAGTCGAAGGCGACGATTCGGCCCGATCTGGCCCTCGTCGTTATGTCGGCGACCATGGACCCAGCCCCGGTGGCGACGCTGCTCGACACCGACTGGGTCGTCGACGTCCCGGGTCGAACCCACCCGGTCGAGACGGTATACCTCGATCGCCCCGTCCGCGACGGGTGGGCGTCGGCGGTCGCAGCCACGACCCGTCGAGCGCTGGGCGATGTGGCCGGGGACGTGCTGGTGTTCGTACCGGGCCGGCGAGAGATCGCCGAGGTCGTCGGCCTGCTCGACGGCTGCGGTGCCGAGGTGCTCGGACTGCACGGCGGCTCCGATCGCACCACCCAGCAGCGGGTGCTCGCTGCGTCGACGCCCCGGGCGAGGACCGAGCCGGGCCGGCGGGTGATCGTAGCCACAGCGGTGGCCGAGACCTCGGTCACCCTGCCCGGAATCGAGGCGGTCGTCGACGGTGGTTTGTTGCGCCGGGCCCGCTACGACCCGACGACCGGTCTTGGCCGGCTGGAGACGGTCAACGTCACCCGCTTCTCGGCCGACCAGCGGCGAGGGCGGGCCGGGCGACTCGGACCCGGCGTGTGCTACCGGCTGTGGTCGACCGCGGACCACAACCTCCTCGATGAGGCGGTACCCCCCGAGATCGTCGACGGCGACCCGCTGCCGGTGGCGTTCGAGCTGGCCCGGTGGGGTGATCCCGACGCCGCCAGCCTCCCGCTGCTCGATCGGCCAGGCGCCGACCGGCTGGCGGCGGGGCGGCGGCTCCTGGCCGAGCTCGACCTGCTCGACGCCGGTGGTTCGCTCACCGAGCGCGGCGCCGGTGCTGGCACGCTCGGTGTCCATCCCCGCATCGGGGCACTGTTGCTCACGGCCGCCGACCTCGACCTGCTCGACGTCGGTTCGGTGGTGGCAGCGCTGCTCGACGACGATCGATGGCCGACGACTCCCGATCTCGCGGTCGAGGTC
>JAOTYQ010000174.1 GCA_029861725.1 Acidimicrobiia bacterium
CGTGGCGTCGACCACGACGACCGCTCCGACCACGACCACTGCGCCCAGCACGACGACGAGCACGTCGACCACCGCCGACCCCGGACCATGCGCCACGGTCGTCGTCGACACCCGGACGCCAACCTTCAACGTGCTGATGTGCGCCAGCAGCTCGGGGGCCCTGACCTACTTCGGCTCGAACCGGACCAACACCGACTCGATCGAACTGCCGGCGTGCTTCGCCGGGGGCGGGTTGTTCGTGGCCGAGAACAACGGCTTCACCTACTGGGTCGACACCGCCGCCAGCCAGCTGCAAGTCCTCGATCCCGGTGGTGCGCTGGTGGTCGACGAGGCCTTCACCTCGCCGGTCGTTCCCGATCTCTCCGGCGGCGCCAACGCCTGCTGACAGGTCGCTGGTTGCGGCGCCGCACGCAGAGGCGCTCATCGTCGCAGGGTCACCCTCTGGCCTTGGGCCGCCAGGTGCACACGCAGGCCTCGTTGCCGTCTGCGTCGGCCAGCACCCACCACGACGGAGCGTAGCGGTCGGTCACGAGCGTCCCGCCGGCGGCCAGCGCCGCCGCCACTCGTTCCTCGGCGACGTCGTGAGGCACCGACACGTCGAGGTGGAACCGGTCGCGGTCGGTGCGGGGCTGGTCCATCGACTGGAACCACATCGGCGGTCCGATCCGGGCCGGGTCGACCAGGTTTCCGTCGACGGCGACATAGCCGAGGACCGCCGCCCAGAACGGTCGGATCCGGTCGGCGTCCGTCGTGTCGATGGCGAGCTCCACGATCTGGGGAGCCCCCGGGTCTGCGGTCGCCCCGGCGGCGGCCGCCAGCGAGGAGATCTGCCGAGCCAGGTCGACGTCGGCCGTGGTCAGCCCGCCGGCAGCGTGGGTCGTGAGCACGATCCGGACCCGATCCGGGTAGCGGAGGGCGACGTCGGGATGGTGCCGGGCCGCTTCGGCGGCATCGGCGACGACCGACACCAGCTCGGCAGCGGCCGAGTACGAACCGGTGGCGTACTCGGCGATGATGCCGTAGAGCACGAAACGCCAGTCGTCGACGCCGTCGAGCTCGGCGAAGTCGACTGGGGTGACGGGCGGAGAGTCCATCGAACCAGTCAAGCAGATCGATGGTGCCACCGACGCGGAGACACCACCGGCTGACCAGGTGACGGGTTGTGCCAGGTGACGGGTTGTGGTGCTCGGTGACCTCCGAGGCTGTCGGTTAGCGGGTGGGCCCGCCGAGGGTGGTCGCCCACCTGGTGCGAATCTCCGATCGTCCCCCGCGCTAATCGTACTGGTTGGTACCCTCAGCAGGAGCTGTCACGAGTTAGCCGCTGGAGCACCTGCCATGGCCCGACGAACACCGACCGCTCGCTCCGCCCGGACCACGAGCCGCCGAGGGCGGCCCCGGAGCGGCGAACGGGAGGAACGGCGGCAACGCGTCATCGACGCTGCCTTCGACGAGCTCCTGGAACACGGCTTCGAGCACGTGACGATGTTGGGCATCGCGTCCCGAGCCGGCGCGTCGAAGGAGACCCTCTACTCCTGGTTCGGGAGTCGCGACGGCCTCTTCACCGCGATGATCGAGCAGAACGCCGACAGCTCGGCCGAACGGGTGGCAGCGGCGCTGGCCGGCGACGCCGACCCCGAGGTGACGTTGATCGGGTACGCCACCGGACTGCTCACACTGCTCACCGATCGGCGGTCGGTGGCGCTGAACCGCGCCGCCATGACCTCGCCCGATCTGGCGAAGATCCTCCTCGCTTCGGGACGTCATCGGGTCGGGCCGATCGTCGAGCAGTACCTCGCCCGCCTGGGCGCCGCGGGCTGGCTGCGCATCGACGACCCGAGCGAGGCCTTCACACTGCTGTATGGGCTCGTCGTACGGGACACCCAGATTCGGGTGCTGCTCGGCGAGCCGCCCCCGTCGAGGTCGGCGGTCGCCGCCCGAGCCGAGACCGGTGTCCGGAACTTCATGGCCCTGACGAAGCCCTGAGCGGCGACCGGGTGCAGTCGGACGACGAGTCGTCCCGGCGGGGCTCGCCGCGATCGAGCCGCTAGCGTTACCGACGATGGTTGGCGCCCTTCGATCGCTCCCGGCCGCAACGTGGCCCCGGGCCGTCCTCTATGCGGCTGGCGCCGCCGTGCTGATCGGCGTGCCGTCCGACCTGATCGATACACCGATCTTCGGTCGTCCGGTCGAGACCCGACCGATCGACTACGTCATCTTGGCGATCACATCCGCTCTCATCGGGCTCGTGTTCGCCATCCGCGTGCCCGCCAACCCGGCCCTCGACGACGATGTCCGACCGATCTGGGGTGGCTTCGTGTCGTTCCTCGCCGTCGGCTGCCCGGTGTGCAACCAGGTCGTCGTGGGCCTGATCGGCACCTCGGGTGCCCTCAGCTGGTGGGCTCCGGTCCAGCCGGTCGTCGGCTTGCTCGCGATCGGACTCGTCGTCGTCGCCCTGAAGCGACGCCTCGCCACCTACCAGCTCGATGCGTGCCCGCTCCCCGGAGCCGAGAGCGGCGTCGGTGGCCAGGCTGGCAACGACCTGGCGTCGCCGAGCGGTGGAGCGTCCCGGTGACCGCGCCCGAGCCGGGCCTGCCGATGAGCCCCGAGCTGATCGAGCTCATCCGTCGCCCCAACTTCGCCCACCTGGCCACACTGCGGGCCGACGGCTCGCCGAAGCTCGACCCGATCTGGATCGACGCCACCGACGAGCACACCGTCGTCATGGCGACGGGGCGGACGTCGCTCAAGACCCGCAACATCCAACGCGATCCCCGCATTGCGATCTCGATCGTCGACCTCGACAACCCGTATGAGGAAGGACAGATCCGGGGCGTTGCCAGGGTCGAGCCGGACCCCGACATGGCGACGATGGACCGGATCAGCCGGTCGTACATCGGCACGCCCTTCCCGATGCGGCAGAACATCGAGAATCGGGTCGTGCTGGTGGTGACCGTCACCCACTCCCGGTACACGGTCCTGCCCTTCGAGCACACGCCACCGGCCTGAACCACGGGTCGAGAGACCCACCACGGGGTGAGGGGTCAGGTGCGGCGGGCGATCATCCGCTTGAAGTGGGCGGTGCCATTCATCGGCTTCGTGCCCGGCCCGCCACCACGCGAGCCGATGTCGGGAACCGGGTTGATACCGGCCGCCACCAGCAACCTGAACGGCTGGGTCGCCGGGAGACCGCAGGCCTGATCGTCGCACGCCTGCCACCGAACCGTCCCCGAGATCTCAACGAAGCGACCGCCCTCGTCCCGGACCGTGCCAGTGCCGTTGAACGTGAGCGGGATGGCGAGGGTGACGTCGCCGTCGTACACGTTCAGCACCTCGCCGGTGCCGGCGACCACGAGCGGTGTGGTCGGTGGGGTGGCGACGGGCCCTGCGATCAGGTTCGACGACGGGTTGTTCAGCTCGACTCCGGCGGCGACCGAGCCGGCGGGCGCGGGATCGGCGTAGAGGTGCAGCCCGTCGGGCACCCGGAACGTGACGACGAGGTCGTGGGTGATGCCCGGGGCGAGCTCGTCGGCGTCGAGCCAGACCTCGGCGGTCACCTCGCCGAGCAGCGTGCGCTGCGGGTCGGCGAGGAACCCGGAGACCTCGGTGTCGGCGGCCTCGCCGTCGGCGGATGGGGACCGAAAGCCGAGCGGCTCGTCGAGGGCGGCCCGGAGCAGTCGGGCCGAGCCGACCCGCATCGCCAGGTTGGGCTCGAAGAACTTGTGGGTGATGACCCCGTCGCCGTCGAGCACGTAGGTCCCGGGGAACGGGATGCCGCGCCACGGGTGGTCGTCAGGCGGGATGAGCGTGTTGAGAATGCCGACCCGACGGATGACCTCGCTCTCCGGGTCGGACAGCAGCGGGAACGTGATGCCGTGGGCGCGGGCGAAGTCGGCCAGCGCGTCCGGTTCGTCGTAGGAGAGGGCGTAGAGCTTGACGCCGGCCTCGATGCGGGCGGCCTGGCCCTTCTGCAGCTCGACCAGCTGCGTCCGGCAAGGCGGTCACCACACCGCCGACCGGAAGAACACCATGATCGTGGGGTTGGTTCCTCGGTCGGCGTGCACGTCGAGGCGGTTGCCAGATTGATCGGTGGCGACGATGGCCGGGAGTGCTTGCCCGACGTCGGGGCCGGTCGGGAACTCCCCGGTCGGGTCCCGGCGGGGCCCCGTGGCGGGCTCGACCGGGCCGATGAAGCCCCTGCCGTCGGCCCAACCCCGCTCGGTCTTGGTCGCTGCGGTGTCCAACTCGACGTTTACCAAACCGACACTAGGTGGGGCGACGGTCGCCGGACCAGCTGGCGCCGGCGAGGTCAGGGCGCCCGGAACGGCTCGCTGAAGCGCTCGTCGGTCAGGAACCCGTCGTCGGTCAGCGTCTTCAGGAAGGCGACCAGGGCAGCCTTCTGGTCGCCGGTGAGCCCGAGCCTGAGGGGTCGTCCGTCGCCGTCGAGCAGCTCGCGGCTGAGGTTCTCGTGGGGCTGCACGCCGGCGTCGTAGTGGTCGATGACCGCTTCGAGGGTCGTGAGCCGCCCGTCGTGCATATACGGCGCGGTCACCTCGACGTTGCGCAGAGAGGGGACCCGGAACCGACCGGCATCGGCCGGATCGCCGGTTACCTCGAAGGCGCCGAGATCGGGGGGCACGAAGACCTCGGTCGGCGGGTCGAGCCCGTTGTTGTCGAGGCCCGACGGAGAGGTCAACTGGGCCTCCGACACATCGCAGCTGGCGCACCCGGCGCCACCGTCAATGGAAGGGGTGAAGAACAGCTCCTTGCCCTCGTTCTCGGCCGGGGAGAAGTTGGGGAACTCGTCGAGCGGTGAGCCGACCCGGGCCCGACCCTCGTCGTAGCGGCTGTCGAGGCTGACCATCGCTCGAATGAACTGCGCCAGTGCGCTCGACACCCGCTCGAGCGTGACGGTGTCGTCGCCGAAGGCGTTGGCGAACAGGGTTCGGTAGAAGGCTCGCTCCCGGATCCGGTCGAGCAACAGCTGCTCGGTGAGTCCCATCTCGAAGGGATCGACGAAGGGCATCAGCACCTGCGCTCCCAGGCTCGGGGCGGCTTCATCCCACAGGAACCGTCCACTGGCGTTGAACCTGGCGTTGGCGAGCGACATCGAATTGCGTCGGGTCCGGATCCCATCGACGCCCTGGGAGAACAGCAGCGGGTCGGTGAAGCTGTGGACCTGGACGTGGCACGACGCACAGCGAACGGTGCGATTGACGCTGAGGTTGACATCGTAGAACAGCACTCGCCCCAGCGTTGCTCCGTCGTCGGTCACCGGTGCCGCCCTCGCCGTATCGAGTGCCGACAGCGGTTGATGAGGCGGGCCGCCGACGGCCCCGTCGTCGACGTGAGCCGGTAGTTCGGTGCCGTAGGCGAAGGGCTCGGCTGGCAGCGTGGGCTCGCGCTGGGCGAAGCCAGTCGTGGGCGTCGTGTCGACCGGATCGACGGTGAGGGCCGGGCCCCCGGCGGTGGCCGTCTCGGCCCCCGAGCCAGCGGCCGGCGATCCCCCAGCCACCTCATCGCCGACCCCGGGGTCGGAGCGGCCGACCTGGAGGGCGGCAACGACGAGCACGGCAACCAACACGGGCGGGGCCCAGGCGAGCCACGGTCGCTCGCTCAGCGCCGACATCGCTGGCGACGATAGCCGGCGCCCCACCACGATCCCCGAATCGCACGCATGCCGGGCCCGCCGATCGGGTCGCCCGTATCATGGGCCACGGGCGGCCCCCGAGCCGCGCCCAGCCCCGGCGACAAGGAGACCACGAATGGCCACCGGACCCTCCCGACCCCAGCTGCAGCACCTCGTCCTCAACGTGCGTGACATCGAGGCGTCAGAGCGCTTCTACGAGCTCCTCGGGTTCGAGCGCAGCGGAACGCTCGAGGGAGCGCCGGTCGAGATGCGCTTCTACCGCGGGGCCGAGGATCGCCATCACGACCTCGCCCTGATCCAGTTGCCCGACCCCGCAGGTGCGCCACCGGTGCCCGAGTGGAAGATGTTCACCGAGCAGCCAGGGATCGCCCACCTCGCGCTGGCCTACCCCGACCGGGGAGCGTGGCTCGCCCAGATCCGCCACCTGCAGGAGCACGGTGTCGACTTCGCGGTCCGGGGCGACCACGGCATGACCCACAGCGCCTATGTCGTCGACCCCGACGGTCACGGAGTCGAGGTGCTCTACGATCTGCCCGAGGAGGTTTGGGCTGGCGACGTGAACGCGGCGCTCAGCTACTTCAAACCCCTGCCGACCAGAGGTCCCAAGTCGCTGGAGGACAACGTCGACTACCCGGTCTTCGGCGCCGAGCCGGCGGCCGACTGATCAGCCGGACCCCGACGGCGCCGTCTCAGTCGGTCACTCCGAAGCTGATCTGGCCGAGCGATCCGTAATCGGCGACGAACGTGTCGCCGGCCTCGATCGGGATCGCTCTGATGAACGACCCGGACAGGATCGAGTGACCGGCCTCCATCACCACCCCGAACTCGTACAGCTTTCGGGCGAGCCAGGCCACCGAGTTGATCGGGTTGCCCATGACCGCCGATGCCATCCCGCTCTCCTCGACCTCGCCATTCTTGTAGAGCGAACCGCCGACGTACCGAATGTCGATCTCCGACAGCGGTGTTGGGTTGCCGCCGACGATGATGAACCCGCACGAGGCCGCATCGGCGATGCTGTCGACCACGCCCGGCGTGCCCCGCTTCGAGTAGCGACCGTCGACCACTTCGATCGCGGGCACGATGAAGTCGGTGGCTCGCATCACGTCGACGGCGTTGACCGACGGGCCGCCCAACGTGTCGTCGAGCACGAACACGAGCTCGATCTCGACCAGCGGGCGGTTGAGAGTGGCCATCGACACGATCGAGCCTTCGTCGACGAACCAGTTGTCGAAGATCGTGCCGTAGTCGGGCTCGGTGGCGCCGGTCACCGACCGCATCGCCTTGGAGGTGAGGCCGACCTTGTGACCTTTGACGACCCGCCCAGCGGCGACCTTGGTGTCGGTGACGATCTGACCGATGGCATAGGCGTCGTCGATGTCGGCGCCCTCGTAGGCGAGGGTGATCGGCTCGATCCAGTCGCCCGTCTCCTCGGCCTTCACCAAGCCGGCGGCCGCCTCGTGTCGCTGTTCGTCCGTCATAGCCATCGCCGGCGTCCTCCCGTGGCGCGCCCGATCCGGCTCCCGACCCTAGAGACGCTCCGCACAGCAGGCAAGGCCGACCCCTGGACTGGACCAAGCGGCGACGGGGCCAGCGGGCCGGGTGCGGGCGGGGCCGGTCACGAGGCCGGCCGCTGTACCGGCCTCGCTGTCCCGGTACTTCATCGTGACGGCGGCGAGTGTCGGCTGATACGTGCTCGTCGGAGGACGTCCGAGCGGTGGCGTGAGGACCTATCCGGGGGCGAGGCCGGCGAGTATTCGGTTGCGCTCGGCCTCATCCCAGCCGTGGGGATACAGGCACACGAGGTCGAGCCCCGTCTCGGCATAGGCGGCGAGCCGGTCACGGGCTTCGCCGAGATCGGATGCAGGGAGGCAGGTGGCGGCGACGATGTCGTCTGGCGTGTGGAGGCCCTGGTTGACGAAGTGCTGGTGGTAGTTGGCCATCGCGTCGTAATTGACCGCATCGGTGCGGGCCAGGTCACCGGGCATCACGCGCAGGTACAACACCGTCCGCCCGTTGCGCGATGTCTCGGCCGCCGCCTCCTTGGCTGCGGTCACCGTCCGAGCTGCCTCATCGACGCTGAGCCAGTTGAGCACCACACCGTCGGCGTGAGCAGCCCCGAGCGCCACCATCTTCGGTCCCAGGGCCCCAACGAGGATCGGCCAGTCACCACCGAACGCCATGCCGTAGTGCGATCGGGTGGCGAGCTCGCTGACCCAACGCCCCATCTCGGCCATCGGGGAGGCGGGGAATGCCACCCCGGCCCGCTCGGCCGCCTCGGCGTGGGAGATCCCGACGCCGAGCGTGAAGCGACCGTCGGACACCTCGTTGAGGGTGGACGCCGCGACAGCGAGAGCGGTTGGCTGGTGGAAGATGACTGCCGCCACTCCGACGGCGCCGTAGATCGTGGTCGTGGCGGCGAACACCGAACCGAGACTGACGAACGCATCACGGCCGCCGAGCGGCGGGCCGTCGGGGTCGGGGTCGGCGCCCCGTATGTCGGGGACGAACAGGTCGGTGTAGCCGAGCGACTCGGCGTACTGGGCGAGCCGGCACAGCTCGGGTGCTGGCAGGTCCCTGGCGCAGACTCCCAGATCCATCCGTCGATCATCGCGCCGGGCCCGACGCCCAGGAAGAGGCAGAAAGCCACCCCTGAAGCGTTCTGGCGTGACGTACCTACACAACAGTTAGCTCGACTACGCCAGAACGCGGGGACGACGTCGGTTCCGGCCACCCGTGGGGCGAGACTGACCCGATGAGCCCTCGACCCTCGCTCACGACCCGGTCCCCCAGGCCCACGACCCGGTGGCGGTGGGCGCTGCTGGCAGCGCTCGGCCTCGTTGCCGCCTCCTGTGGGGAGGACGATGCCCAGACCGGGGTGGTCCAGCTCGTCGACGAGGACACCACGGTCGTCGTTGCGAACTCACCCGGCACGCTGACGACGAACGGGCCACAGCGGGTATTGGTGGCACTCGTCGGGTCGGGCCCGAACGCGTTCATCGGGGCTGACGACCAGCCCGCTGTGGTGGAGCTCGAAGCGGTCGGCGGCTCGGCCGCGGGCGAGGTGACAGCGGAATGGCTCTCGAACCCCGGCGTCGAGCTCGGGCTCTACGTCGCGACATTCACCTTCGACGAGCCAGGGGTCTGGCAGGTCGGGATCAAGGGCGCCGATGAGAGCCTCGCGGCGGCGCTGGTCGATGTGGCTGACGACTCGAGCGTGCCGGAGGCCGGCGACCCCGCACCTCGCTCGGAGACGCCGACCGGCGCCTCGCTCGATGAGCTGTCGACGATCTCCACCGATCCGAACCCGGAGCCGGACTTCTACGACCTCTCGGTGGCCGAAGCGGTCGAGAACGGTCGACCGACGGTCATCGTGTTCGCAACGCCGCAGTTCTGTCGGACGGCGATCTGCGGACCGACCGTCGAGATCGCAAAGGACATCGCCTCGGGTCACGACGGCATCGACTTCGTCCACGTAGAGCCCTTCGACATCGAGGCAGCCCGAGCGGGTGCCCTGGAACCGATCGAGGCGATGTTCGACTGGGGCCTGGTCACGGAGCCGTGGGTGTTCGTCGTCGACGACACCGGTGTGATCTCGGCTTCGTTCGAGGGCATCGTTGGCGCCGCCGAGCTCGAACGGGCACTCGGGGAGCTCTGAAAGCTCGCCGCGTGCGGCGGTCGGGAGCCCGGCCGATTCCTTACCGTAGGGGCCGACGGCTAGCCTGATAAGAGGCGGCGTCCACCGTTAGCACCCGCACCCCACTATGATCATCTCCACGGGTGGAGTTCCCCACCACTTCTGCGACCCCAAAACAACTCGAGAGCGGGCCGTAGCAAGGAGGCGAACGACATGAGGAAATGGGTCTACCCGCTACTGATCGCCTTCGTGGCCTTCTTCATCTTCTCCAGCCCCCTACGAGCCGGGGCCCAAGGGCGGGCCTTCGTCGACTGGCTGGGAGACCTAGCCGGCGCAGCGGGCGAGTTCCTCGAGGGCGTGTTCAACGACGAAGCCCCCGTCCCCACCAACGACAACCTCCAACCGAACCGCAGCAGCGCGGGCGGCCGGGAAGCCCCATCCGGCAGCGGGCCGCGTACCGAGGGCGGTGGTGGCGAGCCGAGCCCCGACTACGAGCCTGGTGGTGATCGGTTCGAGACCCTCGCCCCCCTTAGTGGCTGAGCGCAATAGGGGATCCGCCGTGATCGTTGCTCTTTCCGACACCTCGTCACTGATCAGACCGCTCGCCGAGCGGGACGTCCTCATTCCCAACGAGCAGGTCTACTACGCCGAGCGCCAGCACTGGGCGGTGCTCGTCCAGCCGGTGTACGAGACGTTCATCTTCCTGCTGCTCGTCGTGTTCATTGCCGACGTCCAGGCATCGGGGGGGCTCAGCACCGCCAACCGCTGGGTCGGCGTGATCCTGCTGCTGGCCTTCGCTCACGTGGCCGCTCTCGCCATCAGCGGCGGCCGCGCACCCACCTCACGGCTTGCGGTCGACCCGTTCTCGACCGGTGGGGTGACCGGCGTCAATCCTCTCGTTCGCTGGAGCGTCGCCATCGGCCTCTTGCTCCTGCTCAT
>JAOTYQ010000764.1 GCA_029861725.1 Acidimicrobiia bacterium
ATCGTGGTGGCTGACCTGAACGAAGCTGAGCTCGACTTCATCGATCGATCCGGACTGGAGCGGGCGGTGGAATGCGCCCGCCGGGCGCTCGACAGCCTGGCCGAATACGAGCGGCAGCGGCTCGTGGCCATCGAGCTGCAACAAGGCCTGCTCCCCGAGACAGCGCCAACGGTGGCCGGCCTCGACCTCTCGGCTCACTACCAGCCCGGCGCCTTCGCCACCAGGGTCGGGGGCGACTGGTATGACGTGTACCACGACGACACCCGGACCGTGCTCGTTGTCGGTGACATGGCCGGGTCGGGCATCCGGGCCGCCGCCGACATGGGCCGGCTTCGGGTGCTCACCAAGGTGCTGTTGCAGCAAGGCACTACCGTCCCCGACGTCCTCGCCACCCTCAACACCTTCTGCTCCGAGGAGGACCTCATCGCCACCGCTCTGGCCATCACCATCGACACGACACGCAAGACCGCGACAGTCGTGTCAGCCGGTCACCTGCCCCCGGTCATCCGCAGAGCCGCCACCGCCGAGATCCTGACCGTCACCCCAGGCCCGCTGCTCGGCATCGGTGGCACGCCGCACTACCCGGAGCAACCACTCGCCCTCGACCCAGACACGACCGTAGCCATGTTCACCGACGGCCTCGTCGAGCAAGCGAACGAACCCATCGATCTCAGCCTCGCCCGCCTCGCCAGCGATGTTGCCGAGGATCACGGAGAGGTGGCGGGATTGTGCGAACGGCTCGTCGAGCGACGACTCGTCGAGAATCCCAACGACGATATTGCCGTGCTCGCCTTCCGACCTATCGGGCAATCAGTCGAGCTTCACCCGGACGACTGATCAAACCACTTGAGGCACCTGACCGACGTCCACTCGCCGTCGCCGTGGACCCAAACGCCATCAGCCAGCGCGCTCACGATCTGAAGGCCGCGCCCCCGGTCGGCCAGGACACCATCAATCGATCCGTCGGCAGATCCCGGGAGCTCGATCGCCGAATCGTCGACAGACCGGTTCGCCACCGACACGTAGATCGCTCCGTCGGCGATGACCACATCGAGCCGAACCGGCATGGTCGGCTCCTGCTCGACGGCATTCGTCACCAGCTCGGCAATGATCAGCTCGACATCAACAGCCACGGGCGAAGGCACACCAGAAGCATCGAGGAATCGGCGCGCCTCCTGCCTGACTCGAGATGCATCC
This sequence comes from Acidimicrobiia bacterium, assembly GCA_029861725.1. GTDB lineage: Bacteria > Actinomycetota > Acidimicrobiia > Acidimicrobiales > SZUA-35 > CADEDH01. The sequence goes on from JAOTYQ010000764.1 coordinate 1,198, forward strand.
TCGTGAGACGGCGTGAACTGGAAATCGAACGCACCACCGATTGAGCGATCGTCGGGCACGAGACAGGCTCCTTGGACCGAACCGATCAGCGCCGTCGGGCCGAGCTCGAGGCCGTGAGCGCTCGCACCGGGGCGAGGGCAGGAACAGGCTGGACCAGCCCGTGCCGACCCTTGATGGCGAACGTGACCATCCACTTCACTCGATCGAGTACGTCGATCGGCAATCTCAACGAGGCAGGTCGTGACGTGGACATAGCCAGGACCTACCCCTACGAGGCCCTTTCCGAAACGCCGAGATAGATGTTTCACCCGCCGTCGCGGGGGTACGTCACGATGAGACAACCGGTACGAGCCTCGCTGTTACCCTCCCCACTCAACCAGCGGCTCGTTCTCGCTCGTGGAGCGCCCCATCAACGTCCTCCCCCTTGGCGCTCCACGAGTTACCGGTTGAGGTCACCCTTGGGCGGGCGGCCGAATTGGAAGTTTCGAGGCCGCCCTCTCATATGAGCCGACACCGGTCACTGCGACACAAGCCAGGATGTGGCCCGGCCCGATCAGCTGATGAGGACGGCAGCCAAGACGAGAGCCCGTCCGGTCCAGGCGCCCGTGCGGATCCAGTTGGTTGCGATGAGACGTTGAGCTGCTTCGATGTCATGGGCCGCCGCCAGCCGGGTGTGCAGCGGCACCTGGATCAGGACTGTCTACCGGACCCCACCGATGGTAGGGCGTCTCCCATCCGGCCACCGAGTCCGTACTTGAACAGCGGGAGCTGCTTCTTGAGCGCTCCGCCATCGGCTGACATGACGGTCCCCGTGCGGAGGTACACGAGCCGAGTCTCCTCGGTCCGAGCGGGGGCCGCAGCGGCCTCCCACGAGACGCACAAGTCGGCCAGGAAACCCTCGCCGTTCCCCGCGCTCTCGTCGAACGTCGCCGTCGGGCTCGAGCCGTAGTAGCCGATCGCTGACCCGGACAGGAAAGCCTTCGGTGGGTCGTCGGCGGTCCTCACGGCCTCTGCGATGAGGGCGGAGCCGACGGTGCGACTGAAAGGAAGGTACCGAGGGCGACATACACCAGCGGCCGGTCAGTCGGCGAACAGCATGCAGGCGACGAGGGCGGTGCCGCCAGCATTCACCGGCGACGCCGACACGGACATGGCCTGCGTCTCGTCGGTCGTGGGGCATGTTCACGAGCGTGGCTACGCCCACCACATCGAGCGGCTGATGGTCCTGGGCAACCTGGCACTCACCGCCGGGGTGGATCCACAGGCCATGACCGAGTGACCGTGGGCCAGCTTCGTTGACGGCGCCGAGTGGGTCATGGTGCCGAACGTCATCGGCATGGCGCTATACGCCGACGACGGTCGAGCACCTACTGGCGCCCAACCACCGGATGAGCCGCCAGCTGGGCGGGATGCGTCGCCTGTCCGATCTCGACCAAGTGCGGAGCGGGCGACCGAGGTACTCGTTGCGCTCGACGACGGCCGACTCTGACCAGAATCTCGAAACCCGAGGTTTCAGTCGCGCTCGGCTC
>JAOTYQ010000765.1 GCA_029861725.1 Acidimicrobiia bacterium
CGAGCACATCGAGGCGACGCGCCCGATGCCCGCCGACCTGACCGGCGAGGGCGATCTCTTCATGCTCACCGTCCGCGGCGAGTCCATGATCGATGAGGGCATCCTCGATGGCGACTTCGTGGTGGCCCGGGTCCAGCAGACCGCGCAGAACGGCGATGTGGTGGTAGCCGGCATCCCCGGCGAGGAGGCAACGGTGAAGACCTACACCGCCGCCAAGGGCAAGACGATCCTGGTCCCGGCCAACGCATCGATGGAGCCGATGGAGTTCGATCCGGAGGAGGTCACGATCTACGGCCGGGTCGTGACGGTGATGCGGCGCCTCTGAGCAGTCCAGGCAGCAGCGTGGCCCGAGCCGATCGGCTCGGGCCACGTTGGCTGGTCCCCCTAGACCAGATGGTGTATCTCGGCAACCGTGACGACGGGCCGCCGCTCAGTCGGTAGCGAGCAGTTCTCCCTCCATGCGAGCGGCGTCGCGCTCTGCCCTGCTCTTGGCGGCCATGTCAGCGATCTGATCGACCTCGCCGTCGGTGAACCCGGCGAGCTTGCGGAACTTGCGGGCCAGGCGAATCGGCGAGTCTTCGTCCTCGCCGCGCTGTCCCCGGAAGTTGAACAACCCGTCGACCACCCGTTGGAACTCGAGCGCCTCGGCCCGGCGGTGCGGGTCGTTCTCGGTGACCTCCCGCAGCCAGCGTGACCCCATCTTCACATGCGTGACCTCGTCGGCCAGCATGTAGTCCTCGCAGTATTCGAGCACGGGGTCGCCCATCGAGCGCCCGAAGTCCCGCATCTGGGTGAAGACGTCGATCGCCAGGCCCTCCAGCGCCCGGTTCACGCCGGCGAGTCGGAAGACGGGATCGTCGTGACAGGCGGCCTCGAACAAAATGGTGGACTCTGCGTACTCACCGAGCTCGCCGCCCATGTGCTCGGCCAGCTTGACGGAGATCTCGCAGTGCCGTGCCTCGTCCCAGCACTGGCGAGCCATGTCGAGCTTGAGCTCATAGGGGATCTCGTCGGTACCGAAGTCGAACGCGGTCCGGCCGGCACCCTCGAGGGCCTGGATCTCCCCGACGAAGATGCCGTGCATCCGCCGTCGGGCCCGCTCCGCCACGTCATCCGCCTCGGGATCGACGTGGCCCACCCCGACCGTGTCGCGGAGATCGCTCAACCGGCGCTCGGTATCGACACGGTTGAACCGCTCGTCTCGGGCCAGCGAGGAGGGCGGGATGTTCTTGCGCATGAACGAGCGTCCTTCGATCGACGGCAGGAGCTGCCGGGACGATCACGTGGACGTTCCGCGGCATCGCTGCCTGGGCGTATCTGCTCTAACGGTAGTCGTCGGCCCATGACGGCCGCCACATGGGGTCGATCCAGAACCACGACGCGACCAAGAGCGCCGAGCTGGTCGATCCTCGTCGCGCCGGCGCGCCCCCCGCCGTGACGTTCAGCTCGCCTCGACCGGTCCTGGTTCGGTCAGGAGAGCCCTGAGCGCCCGTGCGTGCCGCTCGACGCTCGCTCTTTCGAGGCGCTCGCCCGGGGTGTGGGCCACCGTTGCGTCCCCGGGGCCGAAGTTCGTGGCCGGGATTCCCAGCTCGTCGAAGCGGGCGACGTCGGTCCAGCCGAGCTTGGCTCGCACCTCCAGACCGTTGTCGTCGACCAGCCGGCGCAGCAGCGGGTGCGTCAGCGACGGGGCGCAGGCCGACGACGAGTCGACGATGTCGATCCGATCGTCGTGCTCGATGTGGGGGGCGAGGAGCCCCCGAACGAAGGCCTCGGCTTCGGCGGCCGTTCGGTCCGGGGCGTAGCGGTGATGGATGCGCAGCGTCACCGAATCGGGCACAACGTTGCCCGCGACGCCGCCCTCGACCGAGACCGCTTGCAGCGCCTCCCGATACTCGCACCCGTCGATCACGGGCCGCCGAGCCCGGTAGCCGGCCAGCTCGGCGAGCACCGGGGCGAGGCGGTGCACGGCATTGCGGCCCATCCACGGTCGAGCGGTGTGAGCCCGGGCCCCGGTCAGCACGACCTCGAAGCGAAGCGCACCCTGACAGCCGGCCTCGATAGCCGCCGAGGTCGGCTCGCCGAGCAGTGCGCAGTCGCCGGCCAGCAGCTCAGGCTGGACGGCCAGGATCTCGGCCAGGCCGCTGTGCTCATGGGCCACCTCCTCCCGGGCGTAGAACACGAAGGTGAGGTCGTGCTCGGGCTCGGGCACCGTGCGGGCCAGATCGAGGAAGACGGCCAGGCCACCCTTCATATCGGCCGAGCCGAGGCCCCACAGCACGTCGCCGTCGATCCGGGCTTCGCCGTTGCCGCTGACGGGAACGGTGTCGGTGTGGCCGGCGAGAACGAGGCGCTGGGATCGTCCGAGGTCGGTTCGGGCCACGAGGTTGTCACCGATCCGGGTGACCGTCAGGTGAGGCAGGCGCCGCAGCTCGGCCTCGAGCCAGTCGACGAACGGACCCTCCTCGAACGACACCGAGGGCCGGTCGACCAGCTCGGCGGTCAGGGCGAGGAGATCGGTCTCGGCGGACTGGGATGCACCGACGGGCGAGGTCACCGGGCAAACGGTAGCGGGCGACAGCAGACACGAACGGCGCGGTTGCGCGCCCTGGGCGCACGGCGGCGACGGCGGCATCTCCGATGGGCCCGTCCGGTCATCTCGCCGCTACCGTTGAGTCCTGTGTCGGTAGCCGAAACCACCTCCGAGACCATCACGGACGACGC
>JAOTYQ010000175.1 GCA_029861725.1 Acidimicrobiia bacterium
GACATCGTCGCCGAGGTCAAGAACCCCTCCGGCAAGCAGGCGACGCAGGTCGTCATCGACGTGGTGCTCTGGAAGAACCTGGCTCCGCTGATCGCCTGGCTCGTGGTCGTCTCACTGCTCGCCGCCGCCGTCGCGTTCCTGATCGGCCCCAGCCGGTTCGCGGTTGCCGTCCGCACGACCGTGCGCGGACTCTTCAGCGGTGAGGAGCATCACCAGACGCCCGCCGGTGCGTTCATCCGCCGGCACACCGCCGCGTTCCGAATCCTCGGCGCCGTCGCCGCGCTGGTCGCCCTGATCAGCATCCCCGAACTCACCTGGGGCTGGTTCTTCGCCATCGTCGGCGTCCTCGCGGCCTACCAGGCCTCCTGGATGTACATCACCCCGCTCGACCCCGTCCCAGCCGACACCGATGTCGCCCCCGTCGGGAATTAGACGCCCGAGTAGTGGAGGAACCCAACCATGATGCACGAGAGCACGCAGCACCTCACGGTGGACGAGCGCAAGGCGCGGGGCAAGGCCGCCCGGGCCGAGGTCCCCCGCTCCGCACACGCGCGCTGGGAGCCATTCGCCCACCGACCCGATCCGGTCGATCTCCTCGAGGAGCAGGCGGAGTCCCGCGTGGCCGAGCTCGTGCCGATCCGCTACGGCCGGATGCTCGTCTCTCCCTTCACGTTCTTCCGCGGCGCGGCATACCTGATGGCGTCCGATCTCGCCACTGGCCCGCGGACGGGTCTCCACACGCAACTGTGCGGTGATGCCCACCTGTCGAACTTCGGCTTCTTCGGCAGCCCGGATCGACACATCGTGTTCAGCCTGAACGACTTCGACGAGACCCACCCGGGCCCGTTCGAGTGGGATGTGAAGCGGCTGGCAGCGAGCTTCGCCGTGGCGGGGCGCGATCGTGGCTTCCACGCGAAGCAGCGGCGGAGGATCACGTCGGTGGGGGTGCGCGCGTATCGGACGGCGATGACGTCATTCGCCGCGATGGGCAACTTCGACGTCTGGTACGCCCGTCTCACCATCGAGGACATCGTGGAGCGATACTTCGGTGAGGTCAGCGAGAAGCGGCAGGCACGGTTCGAGAAGAACATCGCGAAGGCTCGGGCCAAGGACAGCCTCAAGGCGTTCGACAAGTTGACCGAGCTCGTCGACGGGGAGCCGCGGATCGTGAGCGACCCGCCGCTCGTCGTCCCGCTGCGGGAGCTGGTGGCCGAGGACGAGCCCGAGCGGCTCGACGGGTTCATCCGTGAGCAGCTCGACTCGTACCGCGAGACCCTGCCGGGCAACCGGCGGCGGCTCGTCGAGCGCTACCGCTACGTGGATGGCGCGAGGAAGGTCGTCGGGGTCGGCAGCGTCGGCACCCGCGCCTACATCGTCGTACTCGTCGGCCGCGACGACGCGGACCCGCTCGTCCTCCAGTTCAAGGAGGCCCAGCCGTCGGTGCTCGAACCGTTCCTCGGTCGGGGGGACTACGAGAGCCACGGGCAACGCGTCGTCGAAGGACAACGGCTGATGCAAGCTGCGAGCGACGTCCTGATCGGTTGGATCAGCAGCGAGGGATTGGATGGCGTCCGTCGAGACTTCTACGTGCGTCAGCTCTGGGACAACAAGGCATCGGCGGACGTGGAGACGTTCAGCCGCAAGACGATGACGGCATATGCGGAGCTCTGTGGCTGGACGCTCGCGCGCGCCCACGCCCGCTCCGGCGACCCGATCGCGATCGCGAGCTACCTCGGGTCGGGAGACAACTTCGATCGGGCGATCGCTTCCTGGGCCGAGCTCTACGCCGACCAGAACGAGCGTGACTACACCGCATTGCAGGACGCGGTTGCGACCGGCCGGGTCATCGCCGAGACCGGTTTCTGACGGCGCAGGGCAACGTGGTGGCCCGGCAGCGAACGACCGTCGATGCGGGCGGCTCGATGGGTTCGACCGCGCGCAGTGCGGCGCGCTCGGTGCGCAACCGGGTTCGGTACCGGTTCGATCGGCTGCTGTCGCGCGGCTCGTGGGCGGTCCTGCTGTGGCTCGGGATCATCACGTTCGTCGTGGTGATCATCAGTGCGGCGCTGCTGGCGATCACGGGTGTGACGTTCGCCGGGAGCGAGGACAATTCGGCCCTCGAGGACTTCTGGCAGTCGCTGATTCGTGTGCTCGACTCGGGCACGATGGCCGGCGATGTCGGCTGGGGACGACGGATCCTCGCGCTGATCGTCACGTTGACCGGCCTGCTGATCGCTGGCACGTTGATCGGCTTGATCGCGGCGGGCGTCGAGCGGCGGGTGGAACGACTCCGTCAGGGTCGGAGCATCGTGGTCGAGTCGGATCACTACGTGGTGCTCGGCTGGTCGGAGCGTCTGCGGGTCGTGATCGATCAGTTGGCGGCGGCCGAACCGAACGCCAGTGTCGTGGTGCTCGCCGACCGGGACGCATCGGCGATGGACGACGATCTCCGGTCGGGCCTCGATGCGGCGCTCGGACAACGTCTGGTGGTCAGGTCGGGCGATCCGCGGCTGCCGTCCGGCCTCGAGCTCACCAACCTCGAGGAGGCTCGGTCGATCGTGGTGCTGGCCGATGACGCGTGGGGCGGCGGCACCTCGGTCGTCACGACGATGCTCATGGTCGGTCGTCGGGTCGGCTTCGACGGCGTCCCGATCGTCGTCGAGGTGCCCGATGACGCGACGAGGGAGAAGCTGCGGCGGGCGACCGGGCCGAGTGTTCGTACCGTGATCGTCGCGGAAGCCGCTTCCCGTCTCGCCACGCTCGTGGGTCGACAATCGGGTCTCAGCGAGGTCTTGGAGGCATTGGTCGACGCCCGCGGTCCCGGCATCAACGTCGCCGTGGTTCCGGAGCTGATCGGATCATCGTTCGGCGACGCGGTACTGGGTCTCGACGAAGCCCGGCCGATCGGAGTGATCGGAGCGAGCGATGAGCTCATGTTGAACCCACCCGCCGGCAGGGTCCTCGAGGCCGGTGACCGGCTTGTGACGGTCGCCGCCGATTCCGGTGCTGCCGTCGTCGGGGAGCGGCGGGTCCCGCCGGCGCCGGATGAGCCGCTCCGACTCGGGGTGCACCCGACGGCAATGCGGTTGCTGGTCATCGGCTGGGACCGAATCGCATCGAATCTGCTCGCCGAGTTCGATCGGTTTGCTGCGGCCGGATCGACCGCGATCGTCCAGTACGACGCCACCCTGCAGACGCCCGACGACATCGTGGTGCCTCCGACGACGAACATCGAGGTCGCCGTGCACGTCGGATCAGACCCCGCCGAGCGGTTGCGCGACGCCGGGATCACCGCAGTGGTGTTGCTGGCCGACGACGAGCTGAGCTCGGCGGACGCCGCGGACGGCCGAACGCTTCTCGACCTCGCGCTGCTCGAGCGTGAGCTCGCGACCTGGGAGTCGCCCACCCCCCAGTTGATCGTGCAGTTGCTCGACGACGACCGCAGCGCGCTGGCGGAGATGGCTGGGCTCGACGGATTCCTCATCAGCGAGGGAGTCGGGAGCGCCTTGATCGCTCAGTTGGCGGACGTCCCGGAACGGCAGGACATCTTTCAGCGGCTGTACGATCCGGAGCGTGCGTCGATCCACCTGGTGAGTTGTGGACGGCTGGGGATCGATGCCCCGGCGACGTGGTCGCCCGCGCGTATTCGTCGCAGGCACTCGCCATCGGGCTGCTCACGTCCCCGTGAGCGCGGAAGACGGCCGGTCCTCAGCCCGCCGTTGAACGCCGACGTCGAGCCGTCCGATCTGATCGTGGTGGTCGGTTGAGAATGCCCTGTCGTCGCCCGACCCGGAGCAATCGGTCGACGTCGGGCTCCGCTTCGAGGGCGTCGGGGGTACGACGAACCGGTCACCTTCGTCGACCGATCGACGCCGCCGTCCAGGGTCGACTGACGCGATGAGTGCAGCGTTCCATGTCGTGCTCCTCGCGGTCGTGGCCGGCGCCAGCCCGCTCGCCCTGACGGCGACGTTGGGCGTGATCGAGAGCGCCCGCCCGCGTGCGGACGGCATCGGGTTCGCGACCGGCTACGTCGTCGGGACCGCACTCGCCTGCTTGGTCGGCTTGGTCGCCGGCACGGCGTTCGCGGACCGGATCGACTCGCACGACACGATCGAGGCGGTGGTCGAGTTGCTCGCCGGGGCGGCGCTCGTCGCGGTCGGCGCGCGAGCTGCGCGCTCCGAGCCGGGTGCGGAGAAGTCCGGTCGCGGGACCGCGATCATGGCGGGACTCCACGAGACGGGTCCCGCCGCAGCGTTCTCGATGGCGGCACTGCTCGGTTTCGGGGGCCCGAAGCGCCTGCTGTTCACGTTGCTGGCCATGACGGCCATCAGCGGCGACGGACCGGTCTGGTCGACGACCCTGGTGGTTGTCTACGTCGCCATCTCCGCGGCCCTCGTCTGGGCACCCGTGTTGTTCATGATCCTTGCGCGCGACCGAGCCGAACCGATGCTGCAACGTTGCGAGTCGTGGGTCAGGGCGCACGCTCGGGGGTTGCGTGTCTGGATCTCGCTCACGTTCGGCGCCGTGCTGGTCATGGTCGGATTGCTCCGGCTCGTCGTCTGAACGCACCACCGGATCGACCCCTGCGACGTCGCTTGCGTTGTCCCGACCTGTCACTCGGCCGGGTCGCCATCCTCTCTCGCCATCGAGCACAACACGTCGACGAAGCGACCGAGCAGCCGCGGCGCCGGGCGACGTTGCGAGAGTCGACGGATCGTCGGTTGCCACTCAGGTGCGGGGAGCGCAGTCCTGTATGAGCGAGGCGATCGTGCGTGCAGCGACTGAGTTGTCTGCGTGTTCGCGTTCCGCAAGTTCTCCTCCACGCTGGCCGAAGCCCGCCTCCACGGGGCGATGTTCGCCTCGTCATCGCTGATCATGCCCGGCTTCCTCGGAATGGTCGCTGGCGCCGTCGCCAGTGGACGGGCCCCCGCCGACGGCGACGGTGACATCTGGACCCAGCTGGCCCGGCCCGACGTCGTGGATCGGCGGCATCCTCGCCGTGCTGACGTGCACCTTCCCCGCCGGCACGTTCCTCGCCGCCGGCGCCCACCGAGCCGGCAACCCGGAGCTGGCAGGTCGACCCCGGATTCGGCCGCCGATCGAGCGATCGAGACGGCATGGTCGAAGAACCGCCCGATCCTCCATGGCCGGTGTCGCCGCCTCACGAATCCGGTCGTTGCGGCTCCTCGCGTCGTGGGTAGTGACGAAGCGCTTCGAGCGATGCGCCCGGCGCCAGCACGACAACTCGTGCCCCCGGCCCCAGGTCGATGGGCTGCTCATCGGAGGGAAACACCGACGCCCCCGGCCCGGGTGGGTCCACCGCCAACACATGGACGTCGCGCTCACCAAGCAGTGCAAGGACCGGTTCGGCTCGGGAGGCATCGTGAGGAATCCAGATGGCGGCGACCACGCGGTCGCCGATCGCGATCCAGGTCTCGATCACGGTGTTGCCGATCATGCGGCCCGCGACGGCACGAGCGGGACGATTCCCGAGGAGCCGGAACAGCCCGATTCGGTCAACCACCACCAGGACGACCACCGCGACGACCAACGTGACCGCTCGTTGGGTCAGGTGCTCGTCGGGCAACACGAACGCGACCCCAACAGCGCGATCACGACCGGCGGGCCGAGGTAGCCGAACACGACCAGCGCTCTGGCCACCCGTCGCGCTGCAGGGTTGCGGACAACGTACTCGGACTGCGCGGTCGTGTAACCGGCACCGACGAGCGCCGAGCTCGCCTCGAACCCAGCGGCGCTCCGCGGAAGACCGGTGGCCTCGAAGACGACCGTTCCGAAGACGATGCTGAACCGCTAGATGACGAGGACAAGGATCAGGCTGATGACTCCGGCCACGCGACCCTGTGGGGGCCGAATATTGCGTCGTGGCTGGTCAGGCGGCGTTTCTGTAGTCGTTGATGAGGCCGTGGCAGCGGGTGGATTTCACGACCCGAAGATGACGCCCCGGCGATGGCGGCTGCGCCTCGGGAGCCTTCGGTGGTTGTTGGTCGAGTGAGCGGTGGGGTCGGTGCTCGTTGTAGTGGTCGATGTAGTCGATGACCAGTCGTTCGAGCTGGTGTTGGTTCCAGATGATGGTGCGGTCGAGGAGCTCGCGGCGGATGGAGCCGATCCATCGTTCAGCGAAGGCGTTGGCCACCGGGGTGCGGACGGGGGTCTTGAGGATCTTGAGGCCCTCGGTTCGGAAGATCTCGTCGAAGGTGTCGGTGAACTGGCTGCCCCGGTCTCGAACGAGGGCTCGTGAATCGGCGAGCTGGTCGGCGTGGAGGAACAGGTTTCGGGCGGCTTGTGTGGTCCAGGCTCCGGTCGGGTTGGCGGTGACACCGGCGTAGAACACTTGCCGGGCGGGGATGTGGATGAAGAACAGGACGTAGTAGCGGCGGAGCAGGGCGGTGTCGATGGTGAAGAAGTCGCAGGCCACGGCGGCTTGGGAGTGGAGGAACTGGGACCAGGTGACCTCGGATCGCTCCTGCGCTGGATCGATGCCGCTGGCTTTGAGGATCTCCCACACGGTCGACGAAGCGATCGGGTGGCCGAGGCCGGCCAGTTCGCCGTGGATGCGTCGGTACCCCCAGGTCGGATTCTCGGCGGCGAGGCGCAGGACGAGTCGGCGGACCTGGTCCGAGGTTCGTGGGCGTCCCGGTCCTCGCGTGGCATGTGTCCAGTGACGGGCGATGTGTCGTCGGTGCCATCGGAGCAGGGTGTCGGGTGTGACGATCCAGCCGGTTCTTCGTGGGCGGGGGAGCGCTGCGGCGATCGCTCCGAGCAGGGTGCGGTCGGCGTCGTTGATGGCGGGTCGGTTGATCTGGCGGCGTAGGACGGTGAGTTGGTGGCGTAGCACGATGATCTCGAGGTCCTTGGAGCGACCAGAGCGGACCGCGAGACAGGCGAGCATGGCGATGAGGCGGTAGAGAATACGGGACACAGTCGGTCAGCCTCGGCTGCGTTTCCCCTGATCAGCGCCCACGACCGAATACTCGGCCCCCACACCCTTCGCTCGATAACGCCGCTGCACAATGCCACACAAGCAACCGCGGTAACCGGCGATGTGCCCGGGTCAAGCGATCGAGAACGCGACCACACTGGGTGCGATGAGCGTTGCCAGCTCGACGAGGGCCTGGACGTCACGGTCAGTGGTGGCGACGGACGACGCCGCCGTCGTTCCCGAGCGGGCCAGGAGTGCCGTTATCTCCAGTTCTTGCTTAGTTCAGTGTTTTGATCTGGGTGTCTGCGTTGTGGACGTGTCTTCGACGCAGCAGTTCAGTGGGTGCGTTGCTCTCCGAGGGCGAGCGCGAGTTGGTGTCGGAGGGCCTGGTTCTCGGCGCGGAGTCGGGTGACGTCTTGGCGGGTGGTGTCGAGGCGTTGACGCAGGGACTCGGTTGTTGCTCGTTGCGTGGCGGGCACGGCGGGCGCGGGTCGGGCGGGATCGCTTCGGAGCGAGGTGATGGTGTCCCGTAAGGCGGGCTGGGTGTAGAGCCAGCTCCGTGAAACGTTGGCGGCGTCGGCGACGGCGGTGAAGGTCATGGGCTGGCCGGATCGGTCGAGGTCAACGAGAGCGGTGGTGACCCGGTCGGTGGCTTTGGTGTGCCGGGCGGCGGCGGCTTGGCGGAGGTGGTGGGTGTTGTCAGCTCGGGTCATAGGTTCTCGAGTTCTTCGAGGGCGGGGATGATTTTGTCGAGACTGTCTTGGACTTGACGCAGGTTCTCTGCGAACCGGAACTGGCCCTTCGCGTCGGCTCGGGCGATCAGTTTCTTGTTCGAGGCGGATTGCTGGCGGTGGACGTCGAGGAACTCGGGGGTGGTCTGAAAATCGGGGCAGGTGAGACAGGCGTTGGGATGCGGGCAGTCCTGTTGGGGTGGGCGGCCGCAGTAGCCGTTGGGGAGGCTGTCACGAACTCGGGACAGATTGTGCTTGGCCCATTCGGCGTCGGCGGTGGCGTGGTCGGGGTCGTAGGGGATGGCGTCGCCGCCGGTGTTGACGCGTTGTTGGCAGTAGGCCTCGAACGCGTCTCGGACGGTGCTGTCGTGGATCTCGGCGTAGCGGGCGGTCATGCGAGGGCTGGCATGGCCGAGGAGTTGTTGGATGACGTGTTGTGGGACCCCGGCGTTGATGAGCCGGGTGCCGACCGTGTGACGGAACTGGTGAGCGTGAACCCGGACTGGTTGGCCGGCTTCGTCACGGACATCGATCATCGTCTGCCAGTCCCTGAGCTGACCGGAAAGCGAGCCGTGAGCGTATTGCTTGGCTCCGTCGTCATTGTCGAAGATCCCGGGGAACAGCCATGGTGTGCCGTCGGGCCAGATGGCTCGGGCATGGTCTTGTTGAGCCCGGATCGTGTCGGCAGCTTTGGTGCTCAGCGGGATCAGTTGCTCGATGCCGACTTTGACGTTGTCGAATCGGAGGCAGGGCCAGCCGGTGCTGTCAGCGATGATCGGGTTGAACGGCAACGAGGTGGCGTCACCGCCACGGATGCCGGTCTCGATCAACATGACGATCAAGTGCCTCACCGACGGGTTCTTGATCCGGGCGAGGTTCGCTTCGGATTCGAGCTGGGCCATGACGAACTCGGGGATGAACTGTGGCAGCCGGTCCGATGGTCGGCTGACTTCTTCTTCGTAGATCACCGCCTCGGTGGGAAGGCCGGGGAGAGTGTCGTGGCGGCGACCCCATTCGAGGAACACTTTCACGAACGTCAACGTCATCGACTTGGTGTTGGTCGACCACTGCTGGATGGCCATCCAGACAAGGAAGTCGTTGATCACCTCGCGGGTGAGGTCGGTGTGGTCAACAACGTCAGGTCGTGTCGCAAGGAACAGTGAGAACCGGCCGATGGCGGGCCCGATCGATGCGATCGTAGTGAACGAGTAACCGGCACCGAGTCGGAATCGGCCCCATTCCTTCGATGCTTCTCGCAGCCAGGGTTCCTCGATCTTTGAGAACTGAGCGATGCCACGACCTCGACGAGTCGCAATGCCCAAAACGGCTGCATCCCAGCGGTCCTTGGCGAACTCGGCTTCGACCCGGTCACCGACGCCCTCAACAATCCGGGGACGTGGCTGAAGGTGACGAGCGGCTCCCGAGGAAGTCATAGGGTCTCCGGTTCGGGCCGGTCCCAGACCCCGGCTCGATGCAGGGCCTCTCGGATATCGGCGGTGTCGAGATGCACATAAATCTGACTGGTGGTCGTCGATGACGAGTGCGTCAACAACCGGGCGACGACCTCGATCGCGACACCGGAGCGGATCAGCTCAGTGGCGTGGGTGTGGCGCAACATGTGCAGCGTGAACTCGATCCCGGTAACTGCCCGGATCCGGGCGACCAACTCATGCACGCTCGAATACGTCAACGCCCGCCCGATACGCCCTGACCACAAGTTGACGAACACGTAGTCCGAATCGATGTCGCCGTATTCGCTATACATGTAGTCCGAATAACAACGGACCAGGCCAGCGGTCACAGGGATCGTTGCCGGTGACCGGAGCTTGGCCCGGGCCCCGTTCGCGTTGTCCGGCCGGGGCACGAGCCGAACCTCTTTCGATCGGGAAACGAAATCGACGTGGCGCAGGCCGAGCGCCTGGCCGATCCTCATGCCGGTCTCGGCCAGCAAGGCCAACAAGAACCGGTCACGAGCCCGGACCGGGGCCGCCAACACCCTCACGACCTCCTCGGCACTCAACGTTCTCGGAGCCCGTTTGGGCACGATCATCTTCACCGGCCGCGTCGCGATCGGTTTGCCCTTCGAGACGTGATGCAGGAACGGTTTGTACGAACCCCGGCCCATCCGCCGCCACGCCACCAACCCTGACGCCACCTCAACCCCGGAACGAGCGTGGAACTCATAAAACCCGAACACCGCAGCCAGATGCCGGTTCACCGTCGCCGGAGAACGCAACGCCGTCCCCTGTTCCAACACGATCACGTTCTCCGCCGGGGCCCGCAGCCACGACACGAACCGAGCCACAGCATCCACCCCGGCGGTGTCCCAGCCGACATCTACACCATCGAGGAACTCGAACCACAGCTTCAAACTCGACGCATACGCCCGCTGCGTGTTTGGCGATCGCTCCAACGAAGCCAGATACGACAAGAACCCTTCGACCGGCGCCACCAGCCTGCCGTCGCCGCCGAGGACAGTCCACGACACCGCTCCTG
>JAOTYQ010000766.1 GCA_029861725.1 Acidimicrobiia bacterium
CAGATCTCCGACGGCGCGGCGGCCGTGCTCATCATGACCGCCGACAAGGCGGGCGAGCTCGGCCTGCAACCGAAGGCCAAGGTGGTCGACACCTGTCTCGTCGGGGTCGATCCTGTACTGATGCTCACCGGCCCGATCGACGCCACTCGCCACCTCCTCGAACGGACCGGGCGGTCGATGAACGACATCGAGCTGGTCGAGATCAACGAGGCGTTCGCGTCGGTCGTCCTCGCCTGGCAGCGCGAGCTCGACGTCGACATGGACATCGTCAATCCGAACGGCGGGGCTATAGCCTTGGGGCATCCCCTCGGAGGCACGGGTGCCTTCCTGATGACCAAGGCGGTCCACGAGCTCGAGCGGGCCGACATGACGACCGCCCTGATCACGATGTGCTGTGGCGGTGGCCTCGGAACCGGAACGATCATCGAGCGCGTCTAGCGCGACCTCGCAGCTGCCCGGCCGGGCGCCGGGATCGCTCACTAGATGGGTCGTCGCCCTCGTGGTTGGCATGGCAGCACCGGCCTGCCGGCCGGCGTCGGGCGTTGTCGAGGCAACGCCGGTCAGTTCCGGCGTCGTCGAAGACGTGATCGACGGTGACACGGTGGATCTGACGATCGGAGGTCGGACCGAACGGGTCCGGTTGCTGGGCGTCGATGCCCCCGAGTCGGTTGCGCCCCAGGTCCCGGAGCAGTGCTACGGACGGGAAGCGTCCGACGCTCTGACCGAGCTGATCCCGCCGGGGTCGGTGGTCGAGATCAGCCGGGATGTCGAGGCTCGCGACCGGTACGGGCGACTCCTGCTGTACCTCGTCCGCGCCGACGACGGCCTCTTCGTCAACCTGTGGCTCGTCGAGACCGGGCTCGCCGACGCGGTGAGCTACGAGCCGAACACCGCCCATCAAGGCGACTTCGCACGGGCCCGCCGCACTGCCGTCGCCGATGGCGCCGGGCTGTGGGGGGCCTGCGAAGGACCCGATCAGCCGCTCGAGTGAGTACCCGGAGCCTGAGGGCGGCTTCGCAGAGGCCTGCGTTCGAGCTCCCTCGCCGACCGGCAGTGTGTTCGGTCACGTTCCTTCACAGACACCGGTGCGAGCCGTTACCGTCTGTGCTCGTGGCTACCCTGCTGGAGCATCTCGGTCGCGACGCCGACGCCTGCCTGGTCGTTGTGGTCTGCGATGGACTTGGCTCATCGAACGCGGCCAACATCGGCATCGCTGACGCTCTTCGGAACGGCATCGCCACCTCGGCGTCGCTCCAAGTTCCCTGTCCCTGGGCCAGGGGCGCAGCCGCCGCCCATCAGGGGGAGGACGTCGGAGTGGCCCTCACCGTCAATGCCGAGTACGAGGTGTACCGGTGGGGTCCGATCACCCACGCCCCATCGCTGCTCGGCGGCGACGGTGGCTTTCCCCGCACCCCGACCGATCTGTGGGAGCACGCCGATGTCGACGAAACGCGCCGTGAGTGCCGGGCCCAACTGGAGCGAGCGATCCTGTGGGGTTTCGACCCGACCCATCTGAGCGCTCACCTCCACGCTCTGTGTGCGAGACCGGAGTTCTTCGACGTCTACCTGGAGCTGGCGGTCGACTACCGGCTTCCGATGAGCCTCCCCGACCCGTCGGTCGACCTCGGCTTCCCGGCCCGGAAGCTGGCCGAAGCCGAGGGGATCCTCGTGCCCGATCAGGTCGTGCCGGCCCGCCCCGCAGTGGAGTCACGGGCGGCGTTCGACGCGGCGATCGCCGAACTCCAGCCCGGAGTCACCGAGATCCACGTGCAACCGGCGGTCGACTCGCCGGAGCTCCGGGCCTTGAACCCGAACTGGGCCGCCAGGGTCAGTGATGCCCATCTGGTGACCGGAGACTGGTCGCTGCGATCGAACCTGGCCCGGTCGGGAGCGGAACTGATCGGATTCCGGGAGATCCGCCGAGCGCAACGAGCGACCGGCTGACACGGGCGGTCCGGCTCAGAGCAGCTCGATCAGCTTGCGTCGGAACTCTTCGTCCTCGAACAGCTCGACCGCAGCGATGAGCGATCCGGTGGCGCCTTCGGGCTTGACGTCGCCCCGCATGAACGCCTGGGCGAGCGACTCGTCACCGCCGACGATGGCGTCGAGCTGAGACTGCGTCACCGGGATCGTCACATCGGCGCGCTCGGGATCGGCGGAGCCGACGACCCGACCCTCGACGATGTCGAGCACGGCCTGCTTGGACTTGCCGATCGCGATCGCCACGGTCCCCGACGTTCCGGTGCGGTGCTGACTGGCCTCGGCGACAGCTGCCACCCACGCCTCACTGAGCTGGTCGACCATCAAGCCAACCCGGCGAACAGATCGACCTCGGGCAGGTCGCTGGCCACACGGGTGCTGGCGAGGATGTAGTCCTCCCAGGGGTAGGCCTCGGCGGCGGCGTGATCGGGAAGGCCGAACCAGAACCTCTCGTTGGGATCGACCTGGGTCGCGTGGGCCAGGAGGGCGTCGCGTCGGACCGAGTAGTACTCGGCGACGTCGATCTTGGTGGTGATGCGGTGGTCCATCGAGGGGCGCTTGAACCACCTGTCGTCGTAGGGCGAGTCGAGACCGAGCTCGTCGAACTTCTGGTGATGAGCTTCGAGGCGGCCGCGGCTCCAGACCGAGTAGTAGAGCTTCAGCGGCTCCCATGGGTCGCCGGCGTCCGGATACCAGTCAGGATCGGCTGCCCGTTCGAACGCCCGGACACTGACGTC
>JAOTYQ010000767.1 GCA_029861725.1 Acidimicrobiia bacterium
GGGTGGTGAGCGGGCGCCCGTGCTCGTCGGTGGCGTGGCCCCACCAGTGGGGAATCGTCTGCTGGACGTAGGGCTCCCGGCTCTCGACCACCCGGTCGGCGTGCCAGATCACGCTGAGGGTGTGGTGATCGTCGCTGGGCACCCGCCACTCGAAGTGCAGCGGCGCGAAGAGATTGGGCATCATCGACAGCCGCGCGTTGAGCCACGCATCGGACCCGTAGTCCTCGCCCTCGTGCAACCGGCGGTACATGAAGCCGTACTCCCACTCGTCGAAGCCCAGCTCGACGTGGCGAGGGGAATACCTCTCCACGTCGCCGGCCCGGCCGGCATGCCAGTTGTTGTGGAGCCACTCGAAGTGGACCGGGTCGATCGAGTTCTCCTGGGCCTGCAGCCAGTTGCAATCGACCAGGTGCAACACCACCTGGGCAAAGCAGTTCTCGTAGGTGAACGGCTCCCAGGTTGGGATCAAAGGAGCTGGTTCGGGCCCGAGATAGGCCCAGACCAGCCCGAACTTGGCTTCGGCCTCGTAGGCCAGTGCACAGATGCTGTCGCGGAATCTGGTTCCCTCAGACGCTGCTTCTTCGAACGGTTGCTCGATGCAGCGGCCGCTCAGGTCGAACTTCCACCCGTGGTAGCTGCAGCGGATGCCGTCGGCCTCGACGTAGCCGTTGACCAGCCCGGCCCGCCGATGGGGACAGTGGGGCTCGATCAGCCCGAACCGCCCGTCGGGGCGCCGGTACAGCACCAGGTCCTCACCCAGGATCCGGACCGGCTTCGCCGCCGCTTGCGTGAACTCCGACTCGGCCGCAATAGGGTGCCAGTACCGCCGCAACAGGTTCCCCATCGGCGTCCCCGGGCCGACCTCGGTCAGACGGCGGTTCTGCTCAGCGGTCAGGACCATGGCGTGCTCCCCGGCTCGAAGGTCTGCAAGATTGTATTCAAAGACTAGGCACGGGTGCGATAGTCTCCAAACCATGGCGACACGCGTGCTCGACACCTCGACCGAGGCGCAGATCCCGACGACCCATCGCGGCCGAGCCCCGGTCCACGTCGCCAACGCCCTCCGGGACGCGATCGCGTCGGGCGCCATGCCGGCAGGCGTGCAGCTCCGGCAGGAAGACCTCGCCACCCGCTTCGGCGTCAGTCGGGTCCCGGTTCGGGAAGCGCTCAAGATCCTGGCCGGCGAGGGAATCGTCGTCCACCGCCCCCGCCGCGGCTTCTTCGTTGCCGAGTTGTCGAGTGACGAGATGCGCCAGCTCTACACCGCCCGTCGCCTGCTCGAGACCGAGGTGCTCAAGTCACTGCAGTGGCCGTCGGCCGAGACGATCGCCGATCTGCGCCGCCAGCTTGCCAAGCTGGCCAAAGCGGCCAAGGCTCGCGACGTTGCCCGGTGGTCGAAGCTCCACCGCGAGTACCACCGGGCCATCTTCGAGCTGTCGCCCGACGCCGTCCTGGTTGGCGAGGTCATGCGACTCTGGGCCCTCACCGATCGCTACCGGTCGCTGCTGGCTCACCAGTACCTGGACGAAGGGGCCGTGGCCGGTGAGGAAGAGGTGCTCGACCTCCTCGTAGCCCACGACCGAAAGGGGCTGCTGGCCAACTTCAAGGCTGATCGCCACCGCATCGAACAGGAACTGCGTCGCTTGCTCGAAGCCCGAGAGCTGTGACGATATCTCGCGTCACCACTCACTCCATGGTCACGATGATGTTGCCGACATGGCGACGACCGTCCCAGCCCCAACCTCCGCCTTCGCCAGCAGGTTCTCTGCGGTGCTCGACGCGCAGGCGAACGTCGCCAACTCGGCGGCGGAAGATCGATCTCGATCCTGCCCGATGAGCACAACAGCAGCCATGGTGCGTGGAACCGAGCTCAGCACATCATCTTCCATTCGGCGTCACCGCCTGTAGTCGACGGGCTCGGGTCATCATCCCAACCCTAAGCCGGAAGCGGTGAGTCCGATCGTGGCGCAATGTCGCTACAGGCTTCGGCCAGCTCGCTGTGTGTTGGCGATGATGGCATCTCGCATCTCGTGCCATCGTGAGCGCGGCAGGTCGTGACCCATGTCGGGAAAGACGATCAAGCGCGAGGCGGGAACCGCGGCTGCGGTCGCCACGCCTCCACTGAACTTCACCAAGGGGTCCAGGAGTCCGTGGATGACCAGCACCGGTGCGGTCACAAGACCGAGGGGCTCGGTCCGATCACGGGATCCGGCGACCGCCGCTGACTGTCGTGCCACGCCTTCGGGAGTGAAGCTTCGCTCGACCGACAGTTTGGCCTGTGCTCGAACGAGATCGGCGTCGAAGTGGGGGCCGGAGATCTGCTCGAACACCCGGACAAACTCATCGGCGGCGGTGTCCCTCGTCGGGGTTCGGGGCCGACCGAGTCTCGCCAGGAGCCGTGCGGACACGCCGCCGGATCTGCGGTCGCCGGGGTTCGACATGATCGAGCACAGGGAACGCACCTTCTCGGGGTGACCGATGGCCATCTCCTGAGCGATCATTCCGCCCATCGATAGGCCGACGATGTGCGTGGGGCCGACGCCGAGCCCGTCGAGCAGGCCGGCTGCATCGGCCGCCATGTCGGTCAGCGTGTGCCCGACGCGCTTCAGCCTTCGGCGAGTGATGAGCGACAAGAGCTGCCTCCACTGACTCGGTGGTGTCCAGTCGCACTGCGTGGAGAGACCGATGTCTCGGTTGTCGAACGTGATCACCTGGA
>JAOTYQ010000768.1 GCA_029861725.1 Acidimicrobiia bacterium
CGACCGGTGAGCCGGCGGAGCTCGCCGTCATGCGGCGTGAGGATCGCGGGGACCGACCTGCCCTTCAGCACGGAGTGATCAGCGGCGACGGCGTCGATGGCGCCCCCGTCGACCACGATCGGCTGGTCCGCGGCGCCGGCTACCACCGCCCTGACCTCGGTTCCAGTGCCGGCGTCGACGGCGAGCCCGCACCCAACGACGAGCCCGGCGAACCGGTCCCGCTCGGCGAGCACGTCGGCCGCCCAGTCGTCGGTCACGGCCCGGCGGACAGCCTCGATCGGTACCGACGGTGCCGTGCCCGACCGGCGGAGATCGGCCCCGGGCAGCGACACGGCGACGTAACCGGCGCCAGCGCGGATCGCGGCTCGAGCGGCCAAGCCAGGAGCGCCGTCGAGTCCGGGGCTCCCACCGATGACCCAGAGCGCCCGTTTCCACTTGTGGGTGGTCGGCTCGGGGCGGGGCCAGTCATGCTGGAGGTCGTCGAGGCCGAGCTGCCAGCACTGCGCTCGCGAGCAGTCGAGCCCGATGTCGGCGACGCTCACCCGGCCGGCCACCGACCTCCCGGGCTCGAACAGCAGCCCGGGCTTGAGGGCGGCGAAGGAGACTGTGGCGGCAGCAGCCAGGGCGCGACCCCCGATCGCGCCGGTCAGCCCATCGACCCCGGACGGAATGTCGACAGCCAGCACGGGGGCGGCCCCAACGTCGGGAGGCTCGAACGTACCGCGGAAGCCCGTGCCGTAGGCCGCGTCGATCACCAGGTCGTAGGCAACGCGGCCGGGTGGGGCGAGGGCCAAGGATGACGCCGCCTCCGCTGGGCTCAGCAGCACACAGCGCACCCCGCGGCGCTCCAGGTATCGAGCGGCGGACCGGCCATCGGCTCCGTTGTTGCCCTTGCCGGCGATAACGAGCACCCGGGCCCCGTGCACGGGGCTCAGCAGGTCGAGCGCGGCGCGGGCCACCGCCCAGCCGGCCCGCTCGATGAGTACCGACACGTCTTCGGGGGCGTCGGCATCGATGGCGGCCATCTCGGCCGGGGTGACGACCGGCTTCACGATCGAGCCTCCAACCGGCCTGGCGTCAGTCCTGGGCCCAACGCTCGGCCACGTCGCTGATCGGGGCGGTGAGCAGCTCGACCGTTGACACCTCGGCCAACAGATCCTCCCGGAACGTCGGCTGGTGCTCGGTGACCACGTCGACGAGCTGTCGGTAGCGGTTGCGGTAACCCTGGAGCACGGTCCTGGCCGTCGATGCCCCCAGGTTCTCGTTGAGCTGGAGGTGACACAGGGTCAGCCCGGTCGTCTGCTTGTCCTTGACCTCGGGCACGATCAACACGACCCGGCCGTCGCTGCCGACCGTGACGAACGGCTCGCGCTCGACGGCCACCCGGTGCTTCGTGCCTCGCAGGGCCGGGTCCCTCTCGACCCTGGATGCGATCCCGGTGGCGATCCCTCCCTTGTCGACAACATGCAGTCGGCCGTGCTCGTCGACGTCGCTCTCGACCCGGTAGCGGGTGTAGCCGACGACGGCCGCGATCGCCGGGTTGACGGCAGCCAAGGTGCGCAGCGCCCGGTAGCTGAGACGGTCGCGAGGGCAACCGGTTTCGAGCACGCTCTGGATCACCGCCGACTGCAGGAGGCTCTCATCGGCCCGGCTGATCCCGACCGTGACCGTCTTGGCCTGGTGCTTGATGGCGTCGATCGGCCGGGTCAACTCCTCGATCGCTGCGGTGAGGGCGGCGGCGAGGTCCTCGACGACGGCCCCCGGGGTCCCGTGCTTACCGAACTCGATCTGGTACGAGTCGAGCGGTGTCTGACCGGTGGCGAACCGGAGCAGAGCCGCTAACCGGGTGGCCGTCGACGCGTCGAGGTGGCCGTTGTACCCACCGGCCCTGAGCCCGTCGAAGAACCGGGCGGCGAACGGCGCGACATCGGTGCCGAACTGCTCGAACCAGGTCAGACCGCTGGCGCCCACGTAGTTCTCGATCGCCCCCCGGGCCTCGCGGAGCGGGCGAGCCGACGAGTCGATCGCGAGCGCGGCCTCGTAACCGAAGAGGTGACCGACGATCGTCGACAGCACGAACGCCAGCTTCTCGTGGACTTCGGGGACCGCGATGACATCGAGTGCGGCCGAGAAGCGGTGCTCGCCTTCGGTGGCGATCACGATCGGAGCCGCCTTGTGGGCCCGGAAGATCGCCACCTCCTTGGCGACGTCGTCTGCGTTCGAGCCGCCGAGGCCGGCGGCGCAGACGAGGATCATCGGCTCCGAGGAGAGGTCGATGTGCTTTTTGTCCTCGGTCACGTCGCAAGCGATCGCCTTGTAGCAGAGCTCGGAGAGCTTGATCCGCAGCTCGCGGGCGGCGACCACGTTGGTGCCGTTGCCGACCATCGCCCAGTAGCGACGACTCGGTGCGTGGCGTGATGCTGCGGTCGAGATGTGGGGCTGCAGCTCGAGGGTGGCTAGCATCGCATCGGGGAGCGCGGCCAGCCCGGCCAGGATCTCCTGGCGGGCCTCGGTGGAGGTCGTCCCACCGCCGATGAGATCGGCCAGGGCGTCGGCGAGGAGGAAGCCGGCGGCGATCTGGGCGTAGAACGCCTTGGTGGAGGCGACGCTCATCTCCACATCGCGCCCGTCGGAGGTGAAGAGCACGCCGTCGGCCTTGTCGACCAGATCGCTGCCCCGGCGGTTGACGATGGCGATGACCGCCGACCCCCG
>JAOTYQ010000176.1 GCA_029861725.1 Acidimicrobiia bacterium
AGACCGCACCGTCGCCGCTGGGCGGGGCGGAGTCGATCCTGCGGGTCGACGCGACGGTCCAGGCCGAGCTGATCGCCGACGTCGAGGCCTGGCGCAGGGGCCGCGACGAGGCCGAGGTGGCCCGGTGTCTCGGTGCGCTGAGCCGGGCGGCGGCCGGCACCGACAACATCATGGAGCCAACGATCGCCCTGGCCCACGCCGGTGGGACGACCGGAGAGTGGGCCGACTGCCTCCGAGAGGTGTACGGCGAGTACCGCGCCCCGACCGGGATCCGGGGAGCGACGGGAGGCCCGGCGACCGGCACGGGCGGCGCCAAGCTCGCCGAGCTGGCCCGGCGAATGCAGGAGATCGACAGCGGCCCACCCCGGATCCTCATCGCGAAGCCCGGGCTCGACGGGCACTCCAACGGGGCAGAACAGATAGCGGTAGCCGCCCGCGATGCCGGGATGGAGGTCATCTACCACGGCATCCGGTCGACGCCTGGCCAGATCGCAGCCGTCGCCCGCGACGAGGACCCCGATGCGATCGGACTCTCGATCCTGTCCGGCAGCCATCTCGAGCTCGTCCCGGAGACCCTCGACCGTCTCCGGGCGGAAGGGGTCGACGCACCGGTCGTGGTCGGCGGGATCATTCCCGACGAAGACCAGCGGGAGCTGTTGGACAAGGGGATCGCCGCCGTGTTCACCCCCAAGGACTACGAGCTCGGCCGGATCATCGAGGAGCTGGCCGACCTCGCGCTCGGCTCCCGGCACCATCCGTCGCCGAGCGGCGGATAGTCTCGAGAGCCCGACCGGTGTCACGGCACCCATCGGAGTCGACCCTCATCGACGGGAGCGCACCGCCGATGGGTTCCTGATGCACCGTTCGCTCGAGGAGATCACTGGACCTGCATGACCGTCAGAAACGCCTCACCCGGATTGGCCGCCGGCGGCCTCGGGCTGCTGGCCGGGCTCTGCGCAGTGGCGCTCGATCTCCCACTGCTGGGGTTGATCGCGGGGGGCATGGCCGTTGCAGCCGCCGTGATCAGCCTGCGCCTCGCCCGACGCCTGGACGAGCAGGGCGCCACGCAACTGCTCGTCGAGGCCGAGCTGCGAGCGCTCCAGGAGCGGGCCGATGACGCACCGGCCGAGGCGAACGCCGAGCCCGACGTCGTGCTCGTCGACCATGACCTCTCCGGCGAAGACGAGGACGACGGCGACGACGAGGAGGAGGACGGGGACGAAGCCACCGCAGCCCTGATCGATCACCGGACCGGGCTGTTCAGCGAGAGCTTCTTCCTCGTCGCCCTCGACTCGCGCATCGCTGCTGCCCGTCGCCATCTCCGCCCGATCGCCATGGTGCTGCTCGAGGTCGTCGAAGGGCTACCGGCCGACGAGCCGAGCCCCGTCGACGCCCGCCTCGTCGCCGACACGATCAAGGACACCTTGCGGGAGGCCGACACGGCGTGCAGGCTCCGCAACGGCTACTTTGCGCTGCTGCTGGAGGACACCCCAGAGAACGGCGCCATTTGGACCGTGGAGCGCATCCGACGCCAGCTGGCCACCGAGCAGCAGGGCCTGACCGTGTGGGCCGGCGTGGCCTGCTACCCGGCTCACGCCTTCAGCCCCAACGAGATTCTCGACGCCGCCGAACAGGCGCTCGTCTCGGCCCGCGAGTGGCGCCAGGACCGCATCGAGGTGGCGGCCGCTGCCGACTGAGCCGGAGCCGCGGGGCGGCTCCTTCGGGGGTCGCCATGGCGAGCTCCTCCGCTGTTCACCGCGACGGTCCTCGTCTTGACTGACTCCAGGTCTCGGCAACGGAACGCGACGGCGGGAGCCTAGCCTTGGCCGTCCCGCCGCCAGCCCTCGGAGGAGAGTCTCGATGCCCTTGCCATCCCAGCAGTGCCCGACGAAGAGCCTGCGGATGCCAGCCCTCCTGCTCGCAACGGTCGCGCTGACCCTGCTGACCGCCAGCTGCGGCGGCGACAACGACAACACCACAAACGAAGCCGCGCCAGCTGAGTCCATGGCCGACAGCGAAGGCGGTGGGAGCGAGGCCGGCGACGGCGAGGCGGCCAGCGGTTCGACCGACCTCGGTGACTTCCCCATACCCGCGCCGCCGGGCGGCGCGGTGAACAGCGTCCAGACTGCAACGACCCGGCTGGTCAGCTACCCCGCCTCAGAGCTGAACAACATCGTTGCGTTCTACGAAGAGTGGATTGCCGGGGGCACGTGGTCGCCGCCGCAAGGCGTCGAGTCGAACGTCGTCGTTCTCGACACTGGGCAGATCACCGCCACTGCGTTCCTGTCCGAGACGCAGATCTACTCGATCATCGGCACGCCCGACGGCGACAGGATCGACCTGGCTCTCGCGGTCCAAGGCTGAGCACGCCATCCGGCCGACACCGGGACCGCCAGCGCCACCATCCGCCGCCGGCCATGGTTCGGCCCACACACCCCGAGATTCGTTGCCCGGTCACGGGCGGAGGAGGGTCAACCGGCGTTGACCCGGCGTTCCAGGGCTTGGAACGCGGCAGCGAACGTGACGACCCCGATGCCGGCGACGGCGGCCAGGGCTCCGAGGAGGTCCTCGCTCACCCAGCCCTCGGTGATCAGCGACCGCAGACCCTCCAGCAAATAGGTGACCGGGTTCCATCGGGCGATGGCCTGGAGCCAGCTCGTCAGGGCATCGAGGGGGAGGAAAGACGACGTCAGGAAGGCGAACGGGAAGAAGATCAGGAACGACGAGTTCACTGCGGCCGGGTTCCCGGTGCGCAGGGCGATCGTGTAGGGGAACCCCGTGAACGCCAGGCCCCATGCCGACGACAGCAGCAGGAAAGCCAGCATGCCACCGACGCCACTCACGAACCGAACCCCAACCAGCAACCCCACGATCGACACGAGCAGCGACAGGCAGAACACGAGCACGAAGTCGGCGACCATCATCCCGAGGAGCAGGGCGGCCCGCTTGACCGGCGTCACCAGCAGCTTGTCGAGGTACCCGGTCTGGATGTCGATCACCAGGACGTTGGCGCGCGACACTCCGGTCACGGCGAAGATGATGGCCACCGGAAGCTGGAAAGCCTTGAAGTCGAGGCCCTCACCGAAGCGCTCGGCCACGTCCTGGAGGGCCCCGATGTTCACGGCGTAGAAGAACATCGGGATCGTCAGGGCCGGGATGAGGGCCTCCGGCTCGCGCAGCAGGGATCGCAACGCCCGGATGGCGACGGTGGTCAGATCACCGAAGAACCCGCTCGGTTGGGCCAGGCTCACCGTTGCTCCTCCGATCCGTGGCTTCCGTGTCCGCTGTCACCGTCCACTTCATCGGTTCCTTCGAGGCCGGCGCCGGTTCGGATGCGGTGACCGGTGGCGTTGAGGAAGACGTCGTCGAGCGTCGGGGTACGCAGCGTCAGGGCCTCGGCTCGCCGGCCTGCGCCGTTGAGGGCGACGACCAGGTCGTTGACGACCGACGCCCCGTTGGCGGCCGACACGACGAGCTCGCCGTCACGTAGGTTCACGTCGGTGACGCCGGACAGCGCCGACAGTGCCGCCACGAGCGAGTCGTCCTGGCCGTCGGTCTCGTCGATCGTGGCGACGATGACGTCGCTGCCGACGCTTCGCTTCAGAGCTTCCGGCGTGCCTTCTGCCACGATCTGCCCGGCGTCGATGATCCCGACGCGATCGGCGAGGACATCCGCCTCCTCCAGGTACTGAGTCGTGAGGAAGATCGTCACGCCGAGGTCGGTGTTCAGGCGGCGGACCTCGTCCCACACCTTCGACCGGCTGACCGGGTCGAGACCGGTGGTCGGCTCGTCGAGGAACAGCACCTCCGGCTCGTGCAGCAGGGCGCTCGCCAGGTCGACCCGACGTTTCATGCCGCCGCTGTAGGTGCCGACCCGGCGATCGATGGCGTCGCCGATCTCGACGAAACGGAGCACCTCGTCGATGCGCTTGTCGAGCGTCGAGCCGGTCATGCCGTAGAGCCGGCCCTGCATCCGGAGGATCTCCCGTCCGGTCTGCTTCTCGTCGAGGGCCGCCTCCTGGAGGGCAACGCCGATCCGGAGCCGGACGGCGGCCGCCTGGTCGACGACGTCGAGCCCGGCCACCTTGGCGTGGCCGCCGCTCGGCCGGAGCAGCGTGCACAGCATCCGGACCGTGGTGCTCTTCCCGGCGCCGTTCGGGCCGAGAAAGCCGTACACCTCGCCGTCGGCGACGGCGAGATCGACGCTGACCACCGCCGGCTCGCCGTCGAAGGACCGGGACAGATCATGGGTCGTGATCGCAGACACGACGTGACGCTACCGTTCCCGCCGTTCGAGGTGGCCGAGGATCTCGGCGTTGTCGGCCCCGAGTCGGCGACCGGGCCACCGAGCGGCCCCCGGCGTGGCCGACAGCCGAGCGGCCACGCCCTGCATCGGGAAGCCGTCGGCCTCGACGAACAGGTTGCGGGCCTTGGCGTGCGGGTCGGCGGTCAGATCGGCCATGTCGTAGATGGCGGTGGCGGCGGCATCCGCCGCCTCGAACTGCTCCAGGGCTTCGGCAAGATCCCGCTCGGCGACCCAGGCCGCCATGCGCTCCTCGACGAGGTCTCGGTGCTCCATGCGGTCGACGGTGGTCGCCACCCGGGGATCGCCTCCGAGCCCGATGAGCTCCATGACCCGGGCTGCCACCGAGTCGGCCGAGGTCGACACCGCGATCCAGCGGTCGTCGCT
This sequence comes from Acidimicrobiia bacterium, assembly GCA_029861725.1. GTDB lineage: Bacteria > Actinomycetota > Acidimicrobiia > Acidimicrobiales > SZUA-35 > CADEDH01. The sequence goes on from JAOTYQ010000176.1 coordinate 4,691, forward strand.
CGTCCGGTAGCTGCCGCGGGGTATCGAGTACGGCAGCCCCGACCCGAGGCGTGGCTGTTGCTCACCGCCTCGCAACCACAGCGACGGCAGCGGACCCATGATCTGCATCAGGCTCTCGATCAGGTTGACGTCGACCACCTGGCCGACAGCGGAGTGCAGGGCCACCATGGCGGCGAAGGCACCGATGAGGGCCGCGACCTCGTCGGTGAGCGCCACCGGAGGCAGGGTTGGCGGCCCGGCCTCGGCCCCGTTGAGGGCGGCGAAGCCCGACATCGCCTCGGCCAGCGTGGCGAAGCCCGGCCGGTCCCGGTAGGGCCCGGTCTGCCCGAAGGCCGTGACTCGCACGATGACGAGCCGGGGATTCCGGTCGTGGAGGACGTCGGGCCCGAGCCCGAGCGCTTCGAGCTTGCCGGGCCGCATGTTCTCGACGAGGACGTCGGCCTCCTCGACGAGGCCCAGCAGCCGCTCCCGGTCGGCGTCGGTCCGCAGATCGAGTTCGATGAACCGCTTGTTCCGGTTGGCGACCTTGAAGAAGTACGTCTCGTCGTCGTCGGGATCGCGCCAGCCCAGGTTGCGGGACGTGTCACCGATGCCGGTGCGCTCGACCTTGATCACGTCGGCCCCGAAGTCGGCCAGGTGGCGGGCACAACCGGGACCGGCGAGCACAGCCGCAAGGTCGAGGACCCGGACATCGGCCAGCGGCCCGATCCCCGGCTCGGTTGGATCGGGCCACGACCCGGAGCGTTGGTGTGCTGAGCCTCTCTTGCCGGTCATGGCGGAGACAGTAAACCCGATCTTCACGCGCGCCGAAGCCGGAGTACACTGAGACGACAGAGATTTCTCGTGATGCACCCGTTACCCTCATCGACGCCCCGAGCAGCGGCCACTGGATCGGCGCAGGTAGCGGTCGAGCGCGGCCCGATCGAGTTGGTCGGTTGGGACCCGGCCCTCGAGCGAGCCCAGCTCCTGGCGAGAACGACGATCGCCGTACTCGCCACCACGTTCGTGACCGCCGTCGGCCTCACGCTGGTGTCGTTGGCCCAGACCCCCGTCGGCTGGGGGCTCACCGGAGTTGCGGCCGTCGTCGGCCTCGTCGTGCCGTCGGTCTGGCACAAGACCCGGGCTCGGGGCACGAACCGCCTGCCGGTCTGGCATCTCGCCCCTCACTGGGCCGAGCCGGTTGCCGCTGCTGCGACCCAGGCCGACCGCCTCCGTCAGCTGGCCGCCCGCTCCCCCGCCGGACCGATCGCCGACCACTTCGACCGCCTCGCGTTCACCGCCGAGGGCTACGTGATGGCCCTCCACCAGGCGGCGGTGCAGGCCGATGCTGCCACCGGCGGCCAGGCCGGCGCCGATCCGGAGCTCGAAGAGGATCTCCGGCGGATCGTCGCCGAGCTGTCCGAGCTGGTCGAAGCGGCCGACGCCCTCCGTCGAGCGCAGCGCCGTCACCTCGACGTCTCCCCCCTCGCCGAGCTGACCGCCCAAACCGAGCAGTTGACGGCCGCCATCGAGGCAGATGCCGCGTCACAGCCGTCGGTAACGCCGTCGGTCACCGATCGGTCCTGAAATCCCCTACGATCGTGCCCTGATACGGGTTCGGGTGTGCCCCCTCGGGCGTAGGGAGAGGATCTCATGGCAGTAGGTGGCGAGCACGGAAGCAAAGCGGTCGTCGCGGCACTCATCGGCAACACGGGCATCGCCATCGCCAAGTTCATCGGCTTCGGAATCACCCGGTCATCGTCGATGCTGGCCGAATCGATCCACTCCGTGGCCGACGCCGGCAATCAGGGGCTGCTCTTACTCGGCGGTCGCCAGGCGAAGAAGGAGGCCGACGACGAGCACCAGTTCGGCTACGGCCGGGAGCGGTACTTCTGGAGCTTCGTGGTCGCCCTGATCTTGTTCACCCTCGGCTCGGCCTTCGCCGTGTTCGAGGGCATCGACAAGATCCGTCACCCGCACGAGATCGACAACTTCGGGGTGGCGCTCGTCATCCTCGGCTTCGGCATCTGCCTCGAAGCGTGGAGCTTCCGCACGGCGATCGTCGAGTCGATCCCGCTCAAGGGCGATCTGAGCTGGTGGCAGTTCATCCGCCGGTCACGTACGCCCGAGCTACCGGTCGTGCTGCTCGAGGACCTGGGGGCCCAGATCGGCCTGGTGATCGCGTTCGTCGCCATCCTGATCTCCGAGGTGTTCGACGCCCCCATCTGGGACGGCATCGGCACCCTCAGCATCGGCCTCCTGCTCGGCGTGATCGCCATCATCCTCGTGATCGAGATGCGCAGCCTGCTGATCGGTGAAGGCGCCACCGAGCGGGACATGGACAAGATCCTCGCCGCGATCGACGACGCCCCCGGCGTCGACCATCTCATCCACATCAAGACCCAGCACATCGGGCCCGATGAGCTGCTCATCGGAGCCAAGATCGAGTTCGACAACGACCTGACGGTCGGCGAGCTGGCTGCGGCGGTCAACGGTGTCGAGGAGGCGATCCGAGCCGAGGTGCCCTACGCCCGCCCGATCTACATCGAACCCGATCTGCTGCGGGAGGAAGCGGCGATCCGAGCTGGCGACGACTATGGCTAGGACCACCCCGGCTGGCCGGTTGGGGGCTGTCTTGGGGTAAAACGGAGGGGTGCTGATCGTCGTCTCCCCGGCCAAGTCACTCGACTACGAGAGCCCGCTGCCGACCAAGAAGTACTCCGAGCCGGCCCTGCTCGACCGGTCAGCGGAGCTGGTAGAGGTGATGGCCGGCAAGTCGCCCGCCGCGCTGTCGAAGCTGATGGGCATCTCCCGACCGCTGGCAGAGACCAACTTCGAGCGATTCCAGGACTGGGAGCGCCCGTTCACGCCCGACAACGCCCGCCCGGCCCTGCTGGCGTTCAAGGGCGACGTGTACATCGGGATGGACGCTGCCGCGTCGTTCACCGAGCGCGACTACACCCATGCCCAGAAGACGCTGCGGATCCTGTCGGGCCTGTACGGGGTGCTCCGCCCGCTCGATCTGATGCAGCCCTACCGGCTGGAGATGGGGTCGAAGGTCAAGACACCGGACGGACCCGATCTGTACAGCTTCTGGGGGTGCACGATCACCGAGACCCTCAATCAGGCGATCGAGCAGAGTCCCGGAGCCCGGGCCCTGATCAACCTGGCCTCGAACGAGTACTTCAGCTCGGTGAAGCCGGAGCTGCTCATCGCCCCGGTGATCACGCCGACCTTCCTCGACGAGAAGAACGGGGTCTACAAGACGATCAGCTTCTTCGCCAAGAAGGCTCGGGGCTCGATGGCCGCCTGGATCATCCGGAACCGAGTGAACACGCTGAAAGGCCTGAAGGACTTCGACGGGATCGGCTACACCTACGACCCCGAGCGCTCCCGGCCCGACAACCCGGTGTTCACCCGGCCCGAGCGCTGACGAGCCGTTTCGGTCGGCGGCCGGCTACCAGGGCCGGCCCCGCCGGGGTGCCGGCGTCGATCGGTTCCACCACCGCCCGCTGAAGCGCCATCGGGAATCTGATGCCGGCGGCTCTGGCGGCACCTGGAGGACGGTGGTCCACACGGCATCGAGAGCGGCGACGATGGCCGCCGTCTCCTCCTCGGTTGGAGCCGGTGAGATCACGGGCCGGGCGGACCGGGAATCAGAGAGGGACATTGCCGTGCTTGCGTTGGGGGAGCTCCTCGCGCTTCGTGCGGAGCATCTCGAACCCGGCGATCACCTTGCTCCGAGTCTCGGCGGGATCGATCACGTCGTCGACGTAGCCCCGCTCGGCGGCGATCCACGGGTTGGCGAACCGCTCCTTGTAGTCCTCGATCAGCTCCGCTCGCCGCGCCTCGGGGTCGGCGGCGGCCTGGATCTCCCGGCGGTAGACGATGTCGGTCGCCCCTTCGGGCCCCATCACCGCCAGCTCGGCCGACGGCCAAGCCAACGAGAGGTCGGACCCGATGCCCTTCGAGTCCATGACGACGTAGGCCCCGCCGTATGCCTTGCGGGTGATCACCTGGATCCGAGGCACCGTCGCCTCGCAGTAGGCGTAGAGCAGCTTTGCCCCGTGGCGGATGATGCCGCCGTACTCCTGATCGACACCGGGGAGGAAGCCGGGGACGTCGACGAACGTGAGGAGTGGGATGTTGAACGCGTCGCAGGTGCGAACGAACCGGGCCGCCTTCGAGGCGCTCTCGATGTCGAGGACGCCGGCCAGCACCATCGGCTGGTTGGCGACGACCCCGACGGTGCGACCGGCGAGGCGAATGAAACCGCAGACGATCGAGCGGGCCCAACCGGCGTGATACTCGAGAAAGTCGCCGTCATCGGCCACCTCGGTCACGACGGCCTTCATGTCGTAGGGCATGTTTGGACTGGGCGGCATCAGGCCTGCGAGCGACTGGCACAGCCGGTCCGGGTCATCGTCGGTCTCGAAGAGCGGGGGCTCTTCGACGTTGTTCGATGGAAGGAACGAAAGCAGGTAGCGCACGTCGTCGAGGACGCTCTTCTCGTCGGCCGCGACGAACGTAGCCACCCCAGAGCGCGACGAGTGACTACCGGCCCCGCCCAGCTCCTCCAGCGACACCTCCTCACCGGTGACGGTCTTGACGACGTCGGGCCCGGTGATGAACATGTGCGACGTCTCACGGACCATGAAGATGAAGTCCGTCATCGCCGGGCTGTAGACCGCACCGCCGGCGCAGGGGCCCATGATCACGCTGACCTGGGGCACGACGCCCGACGCCTGCACGTTGCGGTAGAAGATGCCGCCGTAGCCGTCGAGAGACACGACCCCCTCGGGGATGCGGGCTCCGGCCCCGTCGTTGAGTCCGATACAAGGTGCCCCGACCGACAGCGCAAGGTCCATCAGCTTGTGGATCTTCTCGGCGAAGACCTCGCCGAGCGATCCGCCGTTGATCGTGAAGTCCTGGCTGAACACGAACACCTTGCGACCGTCGATCGTGCCCCAACCGGTGACGACACCGTCGGTGTAGGGCCGGGACTCGGCATCGGGGTGCCGGGTGCGCGCCAGCATGTCGAGCTCATGGAACGAGCCGTCGTCGAGCAGGTGATCGAGCCGCTCCCTGGCCAGCATCTTGCCCTTGTCGTGCTGGCGCTGCACGGCTCGCTCCGGTCCGGCGTGCAGCGCCTCTTCCTTGCGCTTCTCGAGGTCGGCGATGCGCTCGCTCAGCGGATGATCTACCACCTTCGGCAGGGTACTGGTGTCCCCTCCGGGGACCTCAAGTTCGCCTCCAGCGAACTCCCAACCTGTCCCCTCCGGAAACCTCAAGTTCGCCCCCAGCAAACTCCCAACCTGTCCCCTCCGGAAACCTCAAGTTCGCCCCCAGCAAACTCCCAACCTGTCCCCTCCGGTGACCTCAAGTTCGCCCCCAGCAAACTCCCAACCTGTCCCCTCCGGAAACCTCAAGTTCGCCCCCAGCAACCTCCCACCC
>JAOTYQ010000177.1 GCA_029861725.1 Acidimicrobiia bacterium
CGACGGAGAAACGGACGATGAAGGAACGGACGATGAAGGAACGGACGATGAAGGAACGGACGATGAAGGAACGGTACGTCTGGTCATCGAGAACCGGCGCGACCACACCGATCTGACCGACCTCCGGCTGACCGTCGAGCTCGTCGTCGACGGCTCGGTTCGGGAGACGATCCCGGTCGCCGAACCGATCGTGGTCGGCCCCCGATCGACCGCGGAGATCGCGCTCAAGCTGCCGGCCACATCCCTTCGCCCCGAAGGCGGCGAGCGAGCCCTCCGATGCAGCTGGCGGGCAGCCAGGGCCGACGGGCCCTCGGGTGTCGACTGGCGCGGTGTCGGCGCCCTCCATCGGCGCCTGGTCGCCTGGGACGAGCTGCCGCTGCCCGTCGCCGATCTCGCTTCTTCGTCCCCCCGGATCCATCCCCTCTCGAGCGGCGGGCGTGCGGGTGGTGGGCTACGACCGGGATCGGCGCGACCGGCGGCCGGGCAGGTCGAGGTAGCTGGTGGCACGGCGCAGCTCGGCAACGGCGGGTCGCGACTCGCGCTCGACGACCGGGGCCAACCGACCGAGCTGGTGATCGGGGGCCGATCGCTGCTCGCCGGTTCGGCCCGCCTCGGCACGTGGCGAGCGCCGACCGACAACGACCAGGCAACCTTCGGCGACAGCCGTGTAGCCACTCGATTGGAACGGGCCGGACTCGTCGATGGCGCACTGGAGCCGCTGGCGCCGCTCGAAGCAACGACGGGAGCCGACGACGCCGTGGCCGTGACCTCCCTGGTCGGAATCCCCGGGGCGTTCCGCATTCTCTGCCGATGGTCGATTGACTCCACCGGTGACGTAGCGCTCGACCTGCAGCTCACCGGCGAGCTGGAGCTGCCACCACTGCTGCGCCTCGGGTTCGAGCTCGACCTTTACGAGGTGCTGGCACGGCTCGAGTGGTTCGGACCGGGCCCGGGCGAATCGTATCCCGACCGGGTCGGGGGTCTCTTCGTAGGCCGGCACCGGGCCACCGTCGCCGACAGCTTCTTCCCGTACACCAGGCCCCAGGAGACCGGCAACCACACCGACCTCCGCTGGCTCGCCGTCACCGACGACGACGGCGCCGGCGTGCTGGCCGTCGGAGATCCCCGATTCGACGGAGCCGCTCTGCCGATCGGGGCCGCGTTGCTGGCCGAGGCCGCTCACCCGCACGAGATCGCATGGCCCGGCGTGACCGTCCTTCGTCTCGACGCCGCCCACAGCGGCCTCGGGACCGCCAGCTGCGGGCCCGGGGTGGCTGAGCGCCATCAGGTCCACGCCCGGGCCGCCCCGGGCAACCGGATCGTGCTCCGGGCGCTGGACGAGGGAGCGGATCCGGCCGAGCTCGCCGGCAGGCCTTCGTTGCTCCGCCGCCATCAGCGTTGGGGGTACTGACCAGGCGGCACCAGCCGGTGCGGCGGCGGACGGGGCTGTCAATCATCCCGCAGTGGGGCCCCGGAACGGCCACAATCCCCTGCTACTATCTCACCGCAGGCGGTAGGAGGAACACGACGCGTGAGCTCGATCGAACATATCGCCGGCCGGGAAGTACTCGATTCGCGAGGCAACCCCACCGTCGAGGTCGACGTCGTGCTCGCGTCCGGCGCTCACGGCCGGGCTCTGGTGCCCTCCGGAGCCTCGACCGGCCGATTCGAGGCGGTCGAGCTGCGCGACGGAGGTGATCGCTACGGCGGCAAGGGCGTGCTGACCGCCATCGGTCACGTCAACGCCACGATCGCCGATGCGCTTGTCGGGGTCGATGCCTACGATCAGCGCTTCGTCGACCAGCTCCTGCTCGATCTCGACGGCACACCGAACAAAGGCCACCTCGGGGCCAACGCCATCCTCGGCGTCAGCCTGGCGGTGGCTCGTGCCGCCGCCGACGATCTCGACCTGCCGCTCTACCGTTACGTCGGCGGAGCCAACGCCCACGTGCTGCCCGTCCCGATGATGAACGTGTTGAACGGTGGTGAGCACGCCGACAACAACATCGACTTCCAAGAGTTCATGATCATGCCGGTCGGGGCGGCGTCGTTCGCGGAGGCTCTCCGGTGGGGGGCCGAGACGTACCACAGCCTGAAACGCGTGCTCACCGAACGCGGGTTGTCGACCGCCATCGGTGACGAGGGAGGCTTCGCCCCCGACCTCGGCTCGAACGAAGAGGCACTCCAGCTCCTGCTCGTGGCGATCGAGGCGGCCGGTCTCACCCCCGGCACCGACCTGGCCCTCACCATGGACGTCGCCTCGACCGAGTTCTACGAAGGCGGCAAGTACTCGCTCGCGGCCGAGGGACGCGAACTGTCCTCCGACGGCATGGTCGAGCTCCTTGCCGACCTCGTCAACCGCTACCCGATCGTGTCGATCGAAGACGGCATGGCCGAGGACGACTGGGATGGCTGGGCTGCTCACACCGAGTCGCTCGGCGATCGGTGCCAGCTCGTCGGCGACGATCTGTTCGTGACCAACACCGAGCGCCTCGGTCGGGGGATCTCCGAGCACATAGCCAACTCGATCCTGGTCAAGGTCAACCAGATCGGCTCGCTCACCGAGACCCTGGAGGCCGTTCGCCTCGCCACCGTCAACCGGTACACCTCGGTGATGTCCCACCGCTCCGGCGAGACCGAGGACACGACGATCAGCGACCTCGCCGTTGCCACCAACTGCGGGCAGATCAAAACGGGCGCCCCGGCCCGCAGCGACCGGGTCGCCAAGTACAACCAGCTGCTCCGCATCGAAGAAGACCTCGGCGACGCAGCCCGGTACCCGGGCGCGGCAGCGCTGCACGGAGGCGGGTGATGGCAGGGCGGTCGACGGGCGACAGGGCCGGTAGGCCCCGATCGCGCCGTGCCCGAACGAACCGCAGGTCGACCCGACCGGCACGTGACCCCGTCGTCAGCGACCGGGCCCGCGAGCTGGTGCCGATCGTCGGCGTGGTCGGCCTCGCCGTCGCCGTACTTGCCGGGCTGGCGGTGCTTCCGGCCCGGACATGGCTGACCCAGCGCGACAACATGAACGATGCCCGGGCCGAACTGCAACAGATCGAGGCCGAGTTGGCGGTGCTCGAAGCCGAGTTGGAGCTGCTCCAGACCGACGCCGAGCTCGAGCGCCAGGCCCGGGCCAACTTCGATCTCGTGTACCCCGGTGAGGAGAGCTACCGCATCGTGCCGCCCGAAGACGACTGAGCTGGGCCGGCAACCGACACGCGATGGTTGCGAGAGGCCTGTGAAGTGGCGGGACCCGACGGGCCCCGCCACCGAGCGTCCCGACCTGGAGGGACTCGGTCGGGACGCTGTCCGCTGAGAGGGTATGGACTACTCGGTCTGAGGGGGGACCGGAGAGGTCCTCAGCGGCCACACAAGAAGAAGACGGCCCTTCACGTGTCCCGGTCGCGAGAAAAGGCTAGGTTTTTTCTCGCCGTTGCACCGTCGGCCCTCCTGAGCTGGGACTGGAGCAGGAATTTGTCGCTCCAGGAGGTGAGCACGGCGGCTATTCCGTGTAACAATCCGAGGCGGTCATCGACGGAGCAAACGAAGCCCGCCGGGACCACGGCCTTGGACACCAGCGAAAGGGGATCCAGTGGAGATAACCGTTGAGGTCAACGGACAGAGCCATACCGCCGACGTCGAGCCACGGACGTTGCTCGTGTACTTCATCCGCGACGCGGTTGGGCTCACCGGCACCAACATCGGCTGCGACACGTCATCGTGCGGGGCCTGCACCCTGCATCTCAATGGTGAGGCCGTGAAGTCGTGCACGATGCTGGCGGTCCAGGCCGACGGGCAGCAGGTCACCACGATCGAGGGCCTGGCCAACGGTGACGAGCTACACCCGATGCAGCAGGCGTTCATGAACTGCCATGCCCTCCAGTGCGGGTACTGCACTCCCGGAATGGTCATGGCCTCGGTGTCGCTGCTCGACGAGATCCCCAGTCCGAGCGAAGCCGAGGTCCGCGAAGGGCTCGAAGGCAACCTGTGCCGCTGCACCGGCTACCACAACATCGTCAAGGCCGTCCTCGAGGCCGCCGGAGGTGCGCAGTGATCCCCGTTGCTTTCGACTACGTCCGGGCCGGCTCGGCCGAGGAGGCCCTCGCCGCGCTCGCCGAGCACGGCGACGAGGCCAAGCTGCTGGCCGGCGGTCACTCGCTGCTGCCGATGATGAAACTCCGTCTCGCCTACCCGTCGGTGATCGTCGACATCGGCCGACTCAGCGACCTCTCCTATGTCAACGATGCCGGTGATCACCTCGCCATCGGTGCGCTCACCCGTCACCGCGACGTCGAGACCAACGATCTCGTCAACGAGCACGCGCCGTTGCTGGCTCAGGCCACGGCCCACGTCGGCGACCCCCAGGTCCGCCATCGGGGCACGATCGGTGGCTCCCTCGCCCATGCCGACGCCGCCGCCGATCACCCGTCGGTGTTCTTGGCCATGGACGCCTCGGCCGTCGTCAAGGGTCCCAACGGTGAGCGGGTCATCACCGGTGCCGACCTGTTCGGTGGCTTCCTCGAGTCGACGCTCGACCCGACCGAGATGATCACCGAGATCCGTGTGCCCAAGCAGACCGGCCAGGGTTGGAACTTCCAGAAGTTCAACCGGCGGGCCCAGGACTGGGCGATCGTCGGCTGCTCGGTGCAACAGACGAACGGCTCGGCCCAGGTGGCGCTCGTCAACATGCACCCCACCCCGGTCAGAGCCGCCGCCGTCGAGGCCGCACTGGCCTCTGGGGCCAACGCAGCCGACGCCGCCGAGCAGGCGCCCGAGGGCCTGGAGCCCTCTAGCGACCTCAACGCCAGCGTCGAGTACCGCCAGCACCTCGCCCGAGTCCTGACCCGGAGGGCGCTCAACGAAGCGGGCATCGCCTGAACAGGACGCCAGGATCGGCGTCCAACGTCTGATCAGCCCACTGTCGAAAAGAGATCTCCATGGCCGAACGGATCGTGTCGCTCCTTCCGTCGGCCACGGAGATCCTGTGGTTCCTGGGTATCGGCGACCGGGTGGTTGGGGTCACCTATGAGTGCAATACGCCCCCCGAGGCGGCCGAACGACCGCACGTCACCGACACGATCATCCCCGCTGGATCCACACCGGCCGAGATCGACGCCGTAGTCAACGCAGCGGTGGCCGCTGGTCGCGAGCTGTACCAGCTCGACCGCGAGCTGCTGGCCTCTCTCGATCCCGATCTCATCGTCACCCAGGACCTGTGCCGGGTTTGCGCCCTGCCGTCGGGCGATGTCGACGCCGCGGTGGCCGAGCTCGGCTGCCGAGCGGAGGTGTTCAGCTACGACCCGATGACCCTCGACGGGGTGCTCGACGAGATCGAGCGGTTGGGCGCCGTCGCCGGCTCGACCGACGCGACCGAGCGGGTCGGCGAGCTGCGTACCCGGCTCTGTGCCATCCGGGCCGCCAACGACGGACGAGCCGGCCCAGGGTCCTCCTGCTCGAATGGATCGACCCGGCCTTCACCGCCGGTCACTGGATCCCGGATCAGATCGTCGCCGCCGGGGGCGAACCGGTGCTCGGCCATCCGGGGGGCCGCTCGGCCGAGGTGTCGTGGACGGAGGTCGCCGAATCGCAGGCCGAGGTGCTCATCGTCGCTCCGTGCGGGTTCGACGAGGCGGCGGCCCGGGCCCAACTCGACGACTTGCTTACCCGGCCCGAGGTGGCTGGGCTCCCGGCCATTGCCGCTGGCAGGGTCCACGCGATCGACGCCGACGCCTACGTCGTGCGGCCTGGGCCCCGCCTCGTCGACGGCGTCGAGCAGCTCACCCGCCTGATCCACTCCAGCTGAGCCGTTCTGGCCGCCCTGTCGCCCACCCCAGCCCCTCTTTCCCCTCGCCACGGCCCGACTCACCAAAAAAGTTGTCTGGTCCACTGCGAGGGTGGCGTGGGCAACATTTTTCGAATGTCACTAGCCTGGAGGAATGAGAGAGATTCTTGGAGACCTCGAGCGTTGGCGCCGCCAGGGCAAACGCGTGGCGCTCGCCCGAGTCGTCGACGTCGAGGGCTCGGGTCCCCGGCTGCCGGGGGCGGCGATGGCGGTGACCGAAGAAGGTGAGGTGGCCGGATCCGTTTCGGGTGGCTGCGTCGAGGGGGCGGTCGTGACCGAGGCGCTCGAGTGCCTCGAGAGCGACTCGCGCCGCATCGTCACCTTCGGCTACAGCGACGACGAGGCCTTCGCCGTTGGCCTCACCTGCGGCGGCACGATCCACCTCTACCTCGAACCCCTCGACTGGTAGCCGATGCCCGACACGATGTTCGAACGGCTCCGCCGGGCGATCGAAGCCGAGGAACCCATCGCCCTCGCCACCGTCGTCGAGGGGCCCGGGACCGGGGCCAAGCTGCTGGTCGAGCCCGACGGTGAGCCCGAGGGCAGCCTCGGCAACCCCGACCTCGATCGGGTGGTCCTGCGCGACGCCATCGGCGAGCTGGCGGCGGGGACCACCGGGATCCGTCACTACGGCCCGACAGGCGAGGCCAGGCAAGAAGACGTGATGGTCTTCATCGAGTCGTTCGCTCCACCACCCCAGATGCTGATCTTCGGAGCGGTCGACTTCACCGCAGCGCTGAGCAGGGTGGCGAAGATCCTCGGTTACCGGGTGACGGTGTGCGACGCTCGACCGGTCTTTGCCACGACCCAGCGCTTCCCGTACGCCGACGAGGTCGTGGTCGACTGGCCGCACCGCTTCCTCGACAAGATCGGATCCGACCTCGGGCCTCGCGACGCGATCTGCGTGCTCACCCACGACCCGAAGTTCGACGTACCGGCGGTGACTTCGGCCCTCCGCACCGAGGTCGGCTACCTGGGAGCGATGGGGTCGAGGCGCACGACCGAGGACCGCAACGAGCGGCTCCGGGCCGAGGGGGTCACCGACGCCCAGCTCGACACCATCCTGGCCCCGATCGGCCTCGACCTCGGGGCGAGAACACCAGAGGAGACCGCTATCTCGATCTGTGCCGAGATCATCGCCCTGCGGTCGGGGCGGCGACCTCCGTCGCTGCGAGATACCTCTGGCGACATCCACGCCTGAGCCGAGACGACGAGTTGGACCGGGCGATGACCGGAGCGAGCCGACGATGACCGTGGCCGGGGTCGTCCTGGCCGCCGGCGGCGGGAGCCGCTTCGCGTCCGACGAGCACAAGCTTCGAGCCGAGTTCCGGGGCCGTCCGGTCGTGTCGTGGGTGATCGACGCCGCCCTGGCTGCCGGGTTCGACCAGGTGTACGTGGTGACTGGAGCCGTCGACCTCGGCGATCTCGTGCCCGAGCACGTCGCCGAGATTCGCAACCCTCGCTGGGCCGAAGGCCAGTCGACCTCGCTGGCGGCAGCGATCGACGTTGTGCGAGCCGACGGTCACGACGCCCTCGTGGTAGGGCTCGGCGATCAGCCGCTCATCCCAGCCGCGGCCTGGCGCAGTGTCGGGGCCGCCGCGGGGCTGATCGTGACCGCCACGTTCGACGGTGAGCGACGGCCCCCGGTTCGGCTCGACGCCTCGATCTGGGATCGCATCCCCCGCAACGGCGACGCCGGAGCCCGGACGTTGATGAGGCAGCAACCCGACCTTGTTTCTGAGATACCGTGCAGGGGTAACCCTGTTGACATAGACACCGTGGAGGATCTCCGGCAATGGAGCTGACGAATGAATTCGTGATCGATCGGGCCGTGGAGGAAACCTGGAAGATCCTGAACGACCTGGAGTTCATCGCGCCCTGTATGCCGGGAGCCCAGCTCACCGAGATCGAGGGCGACGAGTACCGGGGTCTGGTCAAGATCAAGGTCGGCCCGATCACCGCCAACTACAAGGGCAAGGCGTCGTTCGTCGAGCAGGACGCCGCCAACAAGGTGGCCAGGCTGAAGGCCGAGGGTCGCGATCCTCGACAGGGCAACGCCAATGCGATGGTCACGGCGCGGATGGAGCCGGCCGGCGACGGTCAGACGACCGTCAACATACACACCGACCTCGGACTCAGCGGCAAGCTCGCCAGCTTCGGTCGGGGAGCCATCGAGGACGTGTCGAAGAAGATCCTGGGCCAGTTCACCGAGAACCTGCGGGAGAAGCTCGAGGCCGGTGGCGACGCGCCGGCGGCCACCGAAGCCGCGCCGGCGGCCGCTCCCTCGGTCCCGGCCAGCACCGACGGGGCGTCCTCCGGCCAGGCTGCGGTCCGCACGATCGACAGCGCCGAGGCCGAACCGGTCGACCTGATGTCGGTCGCCGGCGCGTCGGTGGCCAAGCGAGCGCTTCCCGCAGCCGGTGGGTTGGCCCTCGTGGCGCTGATCCTGTACTGGTTGCTGAGCCGCCGGGGTTGAGCGCCCCAGGTGCCATCGGCCGCTTCGATCGTTCCGACCGTTCCGACTACGAGGCGGTGACCCGCCTCCTCGGGCGCGAGCCTCAAGGGGCGTTCACGGTCGTCGTCCGCCGTTGCGACGGCTCGCCCGTCGTCCTCGCCAACGAGCCGCTGCTCGACTCTGGCCGCCCGATGCCAACCCGCTTCTGGCTCGTCGACCGTGGGCTCGTGCGGGCCGTCGGCCGGTTGGAATCGCTCGGCGGGGTGAACGAGGCCGAGGCCATGGTCGATCCCGTCGAGCTGCAGGCCGCCCACGACGCCTACGCCGCCGAGCGGGACGCGTTGATCGACGCGGCCCACGTCGGGCCCCGACCCCATGGCGGCGTCGGGGGCACCCGAACGGGGGTGAAATGCCTCCACGCTCACTACGCCAACTACCTCGTCGGAGCCGCCGACCCGGTCGGCCGTTGGGTGGCCGAGCGGCTGGCGGCGACCGGCGACGCCTACGACGAGACCGAGCCCGGCCAGTGAGTTGGGTCGCGGTCGTGGATCTCGGGTCGCTGTCGGCCCAGCTCCTCGTCACCGACGGCGAGCGTCGGGTCCGTCGTTCCGTCGATACGTACATGGACGCATCGACGCTGTCGCTCGACGGTGCCGTGGAGCAGCGAGCGATTCCGGCTGAGGCCCTCGACCGGGTTGGCGATGCGTTGAAGGGGTTCCGGGCCATCGCCGACGACCACGGCGCCGCCATCCGGGCAGTGGCCACCGCTGCGGCTCGGCGGGCCCCGAACCGCGACGACCTCCGGCACGTGGTCGATCGTCAGCTGGGCGTCGAGCTCACGATCATCGACGAGGAAACCGAGGCTCGCCTGGCGTTCGCCGGGGTCGGCGGTGACCGTTCGCTCGGTGACGGGCCCGGCAGTTCGGGGTCGCTCGTCACGATCGATGTCGGCGGCGGGTCGACCGATTTCGGGATCGGCACCGCCACCGGGCTCGAGCGGGCGTGGTCGATGCCGCTCGGCGGGTCGCTGGTGACCAGGTCCTACTTCCACGGCGATCCGCCGCGGCCCGAGGAGCTGTCGGCCGCCCTGTCGGTGGTCGAGCTGCACGTCGACGATCTCCGCCGTGAGCTGCCCGGTGCGGCCGAGCTCCTCACCGATCCCGGGACGCAGGTCGTGGGGCTCGGCGGCGTGGTCACGGTCGCCGCCGTCGAGGTCGGGCTTCTCGACGACGACCCCCTCAACGGCGACGGCGACGGCCCGCTGCACGGGGTCGGGCTGACGAGGGACGCCGTGGAGGACGTGTTCCGCACGATCGCGACCGAAGCCCGCGCCGACCGGCTTCACAACCCCGGCCTGCCCGCAGCTCGGGTCGACGACGTGGTCGGAGGCTGTGCGGTACTCGTCGAGATCATGCGACAGCTCGACGTGGAGACGATCACCGTGTCGCAGCGGGGCCTTGCCGACGGCGTGGTCGTCGAGTGGCTGTGGTCGGGACAGCGCTGAGCCTCGTGCCCGGGCGACGGTCACCCGGTAGGCGGGTTGGTGAGGAGGCTAAGATCAGCCAGTGTCATCGACAACGCTCATCGGTCGACGGATCGTGCTCCGTCAGCTCCAGCCGGCCGATTTCGAGCAGTGGCGAGAGGTCCGTCGCCGCAACGCCGACTGGCTGACGAAGTGGGAGCCCTCCCGCCCGGCCAACGCCCCCGATCCCGTCGAGGACCGCAGCGCGTTCGCGCTTCGCTGCCACGCCCGGGAGCGTGAGTGGCAACTCGGAACGGGGTTTGGTTTCGGCATCTTCGTCGAAGGCGACTTCGCCGGT
>JAOTYQ010000178.1 GCA_029861725.1 Acidimicrobiia bacterium
CGAGTTGGCGGACGTGGTCGTGGCCGCCGGCCCCGAGCGCAGCGCTCAGCGCAACCGGGGTCTCGCTCTGGCCACCGGAGAGCTCGTCGGCTTCATCGACAGCGACATGTACCTGACATCACGGGTCGCGGCCCAGGTCGACGCAGCCTTCGCCACCGGCGACCCCGATGGGGTGATCGTTGCCGAGCACTCCTGTGGTGAGGGGTTCCTCGCCGCCTGCCGAGCCCACGAAAAGCGGCTCTATATCGGCAATGCCGACGTGGAGGCGGCCCGGTTCTTCAGGACCGCATCGGTCCGGGCGATCGGTGGCTACCGAGAGGAGCTCCGAGCTGGCGAGGACTGGGAGCTCGCCGACCGGTTCGAGGCCGCCGGCCACCGCATCGGCCGCATCGAGGCCCTCATCTGGCACGACGACGGCCGCATCTCGCTCACCGAGGTGTTCGCCAAGAAGTGGTACTACGGCAGGAGCTTCGCCGACTACCTGGCCGTGCGGCCCCCGAACGGGACCCGGCGACTGACCCGACCCGGAGTCCTCACCGAGCCGGCTCGATTGCTCCGTCACCCCTTGTTGACCGCCGGTCTCCTGGTCCTCAAGGCGGTCGAGACCACCGGCCTCTGCCTGGGCGTCATCCGGGCCCGCCGCGGTTGATGCACGCCAGGCGCAGCTGGCCCTCGAGCGCGACCGCTCGAGCCGACGATGGCCACGAGCACCCGACGGCGGGCGTCGCTGCCGCCTACCTCGGCCCCGCGTTGGTGGTCGGACTCGTCACACTGAGCTGGTTCCAGCCCGGTCGGTTCATCGCTGCCGGCGATGTTTCACCGTTCGTCCGCAACTCGCTCGCATCCGAGGCCGGGTCGCTGTGGAACCATCAGCTCACCGGTGCTGGCAACACCAGCGCCGACGCCGGTCGGCTGTTGGAGGTGGCCCTCATCGGTGCAACCAGATCGATGGCCGGATCCGAGCTGCTCGCCCAACGCATCCTGTTCGTCGCCGTGATGTCGTTCGCCGTCCTCGGGGTCGTCCACGCCGGCAGGCTCCTGGTTCGCCACCCGCACGCGCTCGCAATGGGAGGAGTTCTCGGGGTCTGCAATCCGTTCGTGCTCGTCCAACTCCCGAACTTGATCTTTCCCCTCGCCATCGGCTCGCTCGGCGCCCTCGTCGGCGAGCTGCTCGGTTTCCTGGGCGGGCGGCCGACCACCGTTGTGCGCCTGACCCTCGCATCACTGCCTCTCGCGTACCTGTCGATCAACCCACCCTTGCTGGTGATGATCGTCGGAGTGGCGGCGGCTGCCCTCGTGGCCTCGACAGTCGGCAGCGACGGGGCGGGCGCTACCTGGTGGACGATCGCCAGGGCGTTGCCGGTGGTCGTCGGCGTGCACCTCTTCTGGCTCGTACCGTTCGTCGTGGTCAACGTCGGCGGTGCCGAGGGCGTCACCTTCGCCGCCGTCACCGATGTCGACGCCTGGAGTTGGATCCACGCAGAGAGCTCACTCGGTCGCGTCGCCACCTTGACCGCCCACTGGGGCTGGCCGTTCGACGAGTACTTCCCCTGGAGTGAGCGGCTCGACTCGATGCCCTGGATCGCACTGCGGTGGGTGCTGCCCCTCGGTGCGCTGATGGGAGCTTGCCTGGCTGACCAGGCCCGCCGACCAATGGCCTGGGTGCTCGTCTCGGTCGCCGTCCTCATGATCGCGCTCTCCCAGGGCCTGCACACACCGTTGGGGCCCATCAACCGAGTCCTGTACGACCACGTGCCCGGCTGGTGGCTCTTTCGCGACCCCGTATCGAAGTTCGGGCCGGTCATCGTGCTGATCTACGCAGTGTTGTTCGCGCTGGCGATCGAACGCTCCGCTACTCGGCTCGCCGGCGCGGCCGGAGTGCGGAGGGTGCTGGGTGCCACCGCAGTGACCGTTGCCACCACCGCCGCGATCATGCACCCCTATCCCTTGCTCACCGGTGACGTGGCGGCCACCGATCGAGGGGCTCTTCCGTCGAGTCACGTCGCCGTTCCGCCCGCCTGGCTCGACCTCGCCGCCGAGGTGGCGGCCTCCCCGGCCGCGGGAAAAGTGGCGATGTTCCCGCTCAACGACTACTACCAGGTGACCACGACGTGGGGCTACCACGGAACCGACGTGATCCCGCAGCTGTTCGACCGACCGGTGTTGCAGCGCCTGCCCGGTGGCTACTTCGCCGAGATCGAGGGCTATGAGGCACTGATCGAAGCTGGCGAGTCGGCGATCCTCGCCGGCAACAGCGCCGCTGCCAATCGCCTGCTCGACGCTCTGGGGGCGAGCCATCTCGTGATCCGGCGTGATGTGGGGTCCGGTCTGTCCGGGCGAGCGGCCACCGACGTCGAACGCCTGCTCGAGGGAGCATCCCAGATCGATGAGCTCCAGCTCGTCGAGGTGAACGACGTAGGTGCGCTCTTCGAGCGTCGGTCAGGGGCTCTGCTTCGCGCCGAGTCATTGGCGATCGCCGCCGCAGTCGGCACCGAGGTCGATGCCCTGCTGAGCGGACCAGGGGCGGTGGTCCCGCCAACGACCGCTGCCGACCGAATCATCTGGAACCACGGCGCGGCCCCTGAGCTCACGTTCGTGTCGGAAGCCGATCGCTATGCCGTCGGACTCGGGTCGACCGACCAGCTCGAGGTCGTGATGACCAACGACCGTGTGACACTGCGGGCCGACCTGGTCGACGAGCTCGCGATCGATGGAC
The DNA here is from genome assembly GCA_029861725.1 of Acidimicrobiia bacterium. Classification (GTDB taxonomy): domain Bacteria; phylum Actinomycetota; class Acidimicrobiia; order Acidimicrobiales; family SZUA-35; genus CADEDH01. The sequence goes on from JAOTYQ010000178.1 coordinate 2,717, forward strand.
GCCCTCTGTCCACGGAGGCCGCCTTCACGATGAGAACCGACGGGCTTTCTGCCGATGCACTACTCGTCGACGGCGAGGTCGTGCCCTACGAGGAGGGCATGGTCCTGGCGCTCGAACCCGACGAGCCCGTGATCGCGCTGAGCAGAGCGCCGTCGCAAGGGCTTGGGCAGCCGGGCCCGCTCAACGACTGCAACAACTTCGATGACCGAACGATGAACGAGCTGGGCTTCGATGCTGTCGTCTCCGGGAGCGGCGTCGTTCTCAGCGCCAACGACCACAGCGCCTGCGTCGTCTACAACCTCGGCCCAGGTCATACGCCGGCCGAATTGTCGGTCTCGATGGCTTCGCTGTCGGGGAGGCCGGCCCGGCTGTGCGTCTGGTCGGTAGTCGACCATCGCTGCGTCATCGAGGACCGAGTGGCCGAGCGCTCGTGGGTCGCCCGCACCTACGTCCTCGATGCCGAGGCCCGGGTCGGCGGCTTGGCGCTCTACGTCTACGCCGACGGCGGCGGCAACGAGTCGACCGTAGCCGGGTATCGCGACATCGCCGTTCACCAGCTCCGACCGATCGGAGCCGGGTCCATCGAACGAGGCACGAGCTTGGCATCGGTCGATCTCGTCGGTGGACGGCACGAGCTCACGATCAGCCCTCGGGCGGCCAGCGTGCTCGGGCCGTTCGGTCAGCTAGGCGATTGCAACCGCAGCGACGACCGGACACCGACCGAAGCCGGACTGGGGGCAACCGTCGACGGCTCGACGGTGAGCCTCGAGGCCCGGGCCCACGCAGCGTGCGTGGATGCGCCGATCGATGCCGATCCGGGGGAGCCGGTGGTCGTGTCGTTCGACTATCGGGTGGCCGCTGGATCGGAACCCCGGTTCTGCTTGTGGCAGAGTGGAACCGAGTCGTGCGCGCCGGCAGCACCGCTCGACGGCTCGGGCCGGTACGAGGCCGAGGTGCGGACGAGCGCTGACGCCATCGCCTTGTCGCTCTACCTCTACGCCGACGGCAACGACGGCGGCCTCACCCGGATCGAGTACCGCCGGGTGGCCGTCACCCGGGCCAGAGCCACACAAGTGGTGCTGGATAGGACCGGCGATCGGCGGCATCCGGCCCCGTCGGTCGGCTTCGACCAGCTGTCCACGAGCTCGTACCGGGTCGACATCTCCAACGCCAACGGTCCGTTCGTGCTGGTGCTGGCGGAAAGCTTCGCTCCAGGATGGACCATCCCCGACCTTCCCGACGGATGGACGGCGGCGCACGTGAAGGTCGACGGCTATGCGAACGGATGGCGTCTCGACGGCCACGGCGACGCGACCCTGACGCTGACGTACAGAGAGGCCGGCTTGGCCTCGGCCGCCAACAAGGCCTCGCTGGTTGCCGCCGCCAGCCTGCTCGCCGTTCCCGGCTGGAGGCGGTGGCGCCGGGGTGATCTGTTCAACCATCCAGGGGGTCCTGGCACCGCTCACGAGGCGGTACGGGGACCACGATGAGGTCCTCGGCGATGATCACATCGTCGAAGACTGCGCTGGCTTCCTGCTCGTACGCAGCCCACTCCTCGTAGCGGCTGGAGAAATGGCTGAGCACGAGCCGGCGGGCCCCGGCGTCGGCGGCCAGGGTCGCCGCCTGCTTCGCCGTGAGATGGTGCTCTCCGGCCAGGCTGCGATCACGCTCGAGGTAGGTGGCCTCGCAGACCAGGAGGTCGACGCCGTGAGCCAACGCGAGCGCGCCGTTGCACCAGCCGGTGTCCATCACGAACGCCATCGCCTGGCCCGGGCGCTCCTCGGTCAGCTCGGCGACGGTGACCCGCTCGCCGTCGATATCGAGGAACCCCCGCTCGATCAGCTCGCCCACGATCGGGCCGCTGAGGCCCCGCTGGTGGAGCCTCTCCTCGCTCAGGCCTCGGACCGACGGCTCCTGGACCCGATAGCCGATCGTCGGGACCTCGTGAGCCAACGGCTCGCACAGGAGCGAGGAGCCACCGAGATCGGCGACGAAGCCGGGGGCGGTGACGGGTCGGGGCTCGAGGAAGCTGCCGTCGTATATCGAGCTGCGGACCAGGTGCTCGACGTAGTCGGAGCCCGCGGCCGGGAAGAACACCGGCAGCGGAGCTTCGCACTGGCTGAGTGCCCTTCGCTGGATGATCCCCGGGAGTCCCAAGCAGTGGTCGCCGTGGAAGTGGGTGATGCACACGGCCGTGGCCCGACCGATCGGCACGCCGGCGAGAAGACACTGGCGCTGGAAGCCCTCGGCCGGGTCGAACAGGATCAGCTGGTCGTCCCACCGGAGCGCGTAACCACCGGCGGCCCGCTTCCGGGTGGGGGCCTGGCTTGCGGTGCCCAGCACGGTGAGGGCCCGGTTGCCCGTCATCGCCGCCGACCGGTCAGGTCCTGCCGACGGCGAGCGCTTGATCGACCCAGGCCGCTAGCCGATCGCCCGGGACCGCCCCGATCTGGCGGGCGACCTCCTCGCCGTTGGAGAACAGCACCATCGTGGGGATGCTCTGGACCCCGAGACGCGCCGGGACCGCCGGGTGCTGGTCGATGTCTACCTTGAGGATGCGGAGCGAACCGGCCCGCTCGGACGCCAAGCTCTCCAGCAGCGGGGCGACCACCCTGCAGGGGCCGCACCATGGCGCCCAGAGGTCGACCAGCACCGGCAACGACGACGTCGCCACCACCCGATCGAACTCGGCGGCGTCGACGTCGAACAGCGACGGGAGGTCATGGCCGCAGCGACCGCACTGCGGCCGGCCCGATGCGGTCTTCGGCACGCGGTTGCGCTTCTGGCAGTTGGGGCAACGCACCTCGTAAGCGGGCATGGTCAGCTCCAGTTCTGATCGGGTCGGCGGCGGGCGGTGATGTTCCTCCGCTCATCGGCGATCTCGCCAACGAGCTCGGCCACCAGGTCCTCGACCGTGGCCAACCCCACCGTGCGGTCCGACCCATCGGTCACGATCGCCAGCCACGACCCGGCGCGTTGCATCTTCGTCAGCAGCTCGGAGATGGGATCGTCGGCCCGGCAGCGGAGGGCCTCGGTTGCGACGGCCTCCGCCGGGGTGCCGGGGGCGTCCCGGGCGATCGCCGCCAGATCCCGCAGGCGGACGATGCCCACGATGTCGTCCAGATCCCGCCGATAGACGGGGAGCCGACGGTGGCCGAGCTGGAACGCTCGCGTCAACGCCGTGCCAACGGTCTCTCGAGCCTGAACGGCCCGGACGCCGCCACGGGGAACCATCACCTCACCGACGCTGCGGTCGTTGAACTCGAACGACCGATCGACGAGGACGACGTCGTGCTCGGCGATCTCGCCCGCCGCCGCCGACTCGCGGGCCAGAGCCCGGATCTCTTCCTCGGTGAGGGCCCCCAGCGACACGGTGGAGCCCGGCGACTGGAGGTCGGCGAGGCGCACGAGCACCGCCACGAACGGTCGCAGCACCCGGACCACGGCCTTCAGCAGCGGCGTCAAGCGGAGCGCCATCCGCTTCGGGGATCGAACCGCCACCGTCTTCGGCACCGCCTCGGCGTAGAGGAAGAGCACGGCGGTCACGGCGAAGGTTGCCACGGTGACCCCTATGCCGCCGAACCACCGGCCGGCGAGGAAGCCCCCGATGGTGGCGGTGCACACCTGGAACAGCAACACGAGGAGCAGGATGCTGTTCAACACGACCGGCAGGTCGTCGAGCAGTTCGAGCAGGTCCCGGGACGACGACCGGCGCTCGCCGGCATCGACCAGCACCTCGCTCCGGCGGACACGAATGATCGACACCTCAGCGACCGACAGCGTGGCGGCGCCGAGGAAGCACAAGACGAGCACGAGCATGAGCGCCGGTTCGACGAGGCTCACGCCGGCACCGCTCTCAAGGGCTCTCGGCGGCGTGCGGATAACCAGCGTCCGACCGGAATCCACCGGGTTCCGACGCCGCCGGGTCGTGCACGGTGGCCGACAGGTCCTCGACCTCGCACTCCATCCCCGGGGTCTCCTCCAACGAGGCGACGAGGGCGGCCGCTTCGTCGGCCGACTCGCAGACCTCCGCCCGGATCATCTTGCCGTGCAGGTAGGCGGTGACTTTCACGGCCGCCGGCTCGCGGTCGTCCGAGGGTTCGATGGTGCTCATGGGTTATGGAGCATGAGGCACGGGCAGCCGACGCGGGAGAGGCCAAGGTCCCATCAGACGCCCGACGGCCACCAGCCCAAGGCCGAGCGCCGGCACCTCGGGAGCGGTAGCGGCTCGATCGGAGCCAACGCCGAATTCGATGCGCTGACCACCGCTCCGGTGGCTGAGCCAACAGATTTCACCGGGGCGGAGGCGGCTGGGTCACAGCCGGTCGGACGAGACGGGGGTTCGGGGCACCGTCCATCGCACGATCGTTCCCCCGGTCTCCCCCCGCTCGAACGACGCCTGGCCGCCCAGTTGCTCCGCACGAGCCCTGATGTTGGCCAGGCCCCGGCCACGGATACCGGACTCGGTCGACGAGGAGCAGTCCTCGGGGAGGCCGACGCCATCGTCGGTGATGACCAAGGACACCTGAGACGAGGTGACGCTGACCTCGACGGACACCTCGGAAGCCTCGGCGTGACGAGCGGCATTGGCGCACGCCTCGCGCAGCGACAGTACGAGCTGCTCGACGATCGCCTCGGGGAGATCATCGATCGGGCCGCTGAGGTCGACCCTGGGGTCGAAGCCGAGGGCGGAGACCTGCTCTTCGATGGCGTCGAGCAGCCGAGCCCGAGCCGCCCGCTTCGTTTCCCTCGGCGACCGGACGGCGAACACGACCGTCCGGATCTCCTTGATCGCGTCGTCGAGATCGTCGACGACGTCAGCCAAGCGTTCCGCCTGCGGTGAGTCGCCGAGCGCCTCCATGACCGCATGGACGGTCAAGCCGGTAGCGAACAATCGACCGATCACGGAGTCGTGCATGTCGCGGCCGATGCGCTCCCGGTCTTCGAGCAACGCCAACGCCTGCTCCGCCTCGCGTGCCTGGGCCAGCGCTATCGCCGACATGGCGACCGAGGCGAACTCGTTGATCGTGATCAGGGCGGTCTCGGCCAGCTCCGGGACATCGTCGGTGTAGGCGACGATGAGAACACCCGACGGCTCGCCCACGGGCGCAGAAGGCCCGAACGGCGCTACCACGATCGGCCCGACCGGGTGCCCGTCGAGCGCCTGCTGGTTGACCCTCGATACCCGCTCGTCGGTCGGCAACGTCGTCTGGACCTCACCGGTCTCCCACGCTTCGCCCACGACGCCCACCGTCGATCGGAACTCGAACCTCTGGGCCACCTCGGGCGCGACACCCACCGAAGCCTCGATCCTGAGCTCGTCGCCGTGGCCAACCGGGGCCAGTACCAGCGCCGACGAGGCGTCGAGGAGATCGCGAGCGGAGCGACACAGCAGCCGGAGGCCGTCGGCCCGCGACGCCCCCTCCAGCATCGCCAGGCGGATCGCCGACACGGCGTCGTTCAGCGATTCGTGACGGAACCGGGCCGCCTCGATCTCGGCCATGGGGGTGACGTCGACGGCGTGGACGATGAGCGTAGGGTTCGGTCCGTGATCGGCCACGGGGCCGATGTGCGTGGCGACCCACCGCTCGGCCCCGTCGGCCCGGACCAGGCGAAGAGTCGGCCCGAGCTGGAGGAGGCCGCTCTGCCAGCGCTGGCCAGCCACCGCTTCCTTCGGATCAAGGTCGTCGGGATCAAGGTCGTCGGGATCAAGGTCGTCGGGATCAAGGTCGTCGGAATCGAGGTCGTCGGAATCGAGGTCGTCGGGGTGAACCAGATCGGTCGCCACCATGCCGATGAGCCGATCCCTGGGGTAGCCGGTGATGTCGACCATCGCCTGGTTGGCTTCGACGATCCGGCGACCTTCGAGCGAGACGACGGCCATCGGAACCGGCCCATCGTCGAACGTGGCGCGGAAGCGCGATTCGCTCCGTCGGAGCTGCTCCTCCGCTCGGGCCCGCTCGGTGATATCGCGCACGACCGCCACGAGCACACGCTTGCCATCGGCGTCGGCGTCGACCCGGGGGAACTCGATCACGACCTCGACCGGGTACTCCGCACCGGTCTTCGGTCGGATGACCGTGTCGACCTGGACCGAGTCGACTCCGCCCTCACGAAGTGGTCGGAGCAGCTCGGCGAGGTTGTTGGCGTTGAACTCGGGGGACAGATCCAACGGCGTCATCGACCCGAGCAGCTCCTCGGCTGTGAACCCCGACTGCCGCTGTGCCCCCTCGTTGACGTAGACGAACCGGAGCGTGTCGGGGTCGACCATGTAGACCCCGTCCTTGATCGAGTCGACCGCCCGGCGAACCCGCTGCGCCCCCCGTTCCGCGGCCACCCGTTCCGACACGTCGCGTATGGCGGCGACGACGCAGTGCCGGTCGGCGATGTCGAGCGGGCTGAGGCTCACCTCGACCGGCACGAGCGAGCCGTCGGCTCGCCGGGCCACCAGGTCGAGTCCACTACCCATCGGCCTGACCGTCGGCGCGGCGTGGAACCTCGCCCGGTGAGTTCGATGAACGTCCGCCCGGTCGGCGGGCACGAGCAGCTCGACGGGCTGGCCGACCACCTGCGAGCGCTCGTAGCCGAACAGCTGCTCGACCTGACGGTTGATCAGCTCGATCCGGCCGCTCTCGTCGACAACAACCATCGCATCGGGGGCCGCATCGACCACCGCCAGCGCCAACGCCAGCTCGTCACCAGGCAGCTCACCAACCGGCGGCACCGCCCATCCCGCCGCCCGGTCTCGATCGAAGTCGTCAGAAGGTAGCGTCATCGCTGCCTCCAGAGGGCGGCAAGAACACCTCCGCACTCGTCGCTGTTGGGACCCACCCCAGCCGAAGCACCGGCACAGGTGTATCCCCCGATGTTAGGAACTCCTGGCCCCCGGCTCAATCATCGTCCGGAAACAGCGGGCGGCCCCCTGGCGGATCCACTGTCCGAGCGGCGCCCGCTCGACACGATCGCGACCAGGAGTTTCGCTACCATGATCCGCTTGTCCGACCTCGCACTACCCGATCGAGCGATCGAGTCGCTGGCCGACTACGAGCGGAAGGGCGGCTCGCCGGTATCGGGCGGGCTCGGGCGCTCGGCCCCGACGCCACGATCGATCCCCTGCAGCGACGCAAGCGCCCCGACTGGACCTACGCCGAGACCACCGTCCACCTCGGTCGATCGACGCCGATCTGAGCCGGTGCGTCAGCCGACGAGGCGATGATGGACGCGGCGCAGCGACCGGGGCGACCACCGGTTCGCCCGACCGGCGGCCACCATGAACGCCGGCATCAGTGTGGCCCGCACCAGGAAGGCGTCGACCAGCACCGCCAGCGCTAGCCGAAGCCGAGCATCTTGACCACGCTCACCTCCGAGAGGACGAACACCATCGCGAG
>JAOTYQ010000769.1 GCA_029861725.1 Acidimicrobiia bacterium
CCGAATGAAGAGCGGGCCGTAGTGACCGTAGTCGGCGGGCCACCAGTCCTGTGAGTCCGTCATCAGCGTGGTGAGATCCTGCTTCACCGCAGCGAGGTCGAGGGTCTTGAACTCCTCGGCGTAGTCGAAATCGTCACCCATGGGATCGATCAGGGGGGAGTTCTGGTTGAGCATCTTCAGGCTCAACTGGTTCGGCCACCAGTGCTGATTCGCCGTAGACCCGACTGCCGTATGGGCGGCGTGGGGCCCATGCATCACCGGACACATCGCTCCGCTGTCGTTGACGTCCGGGGCCTCTTGGTCAGTCATTGCTGCTCCTTGTACTAAATGGGTGGTAGTCGTGTGTGTGGTCGTGCGTGACGGTGGCGGGATTCCTCGCGGGATTGCCGAAGTCCCGGTTTCGGCACTTCTCGGTATGTCAGATGACTCTGACATCGCGCAATCGGACGATTGCCCGGCTTCGTATCAGGGTCGACTGGTCGGCTCGCTACGTCTTGCTCGGGCCGGCCGTCCTCCCTCTCTTCGAGTTTCCTGACGGCCCTGTTGAAGCCGCCCTCTCCCCTTCATCTGCCGCCGCCGCCTTCCGGCACGACGGGCAGCGCCCCCAGTAGATGACCTCGGCCTCGTCGATCTCGAAACCGTGATCATCATCTGCGGTGAGGCAGGGTGCCTCCCCGACCGCGCAGTCGATGTCGAACATGGTGCCGCAGCCCCGGCAGATCAAATGATGATGATTGTCGCCCACTCGATCCTCGTACCGGGCCGCCGATCTGGCCGGCTGGATCCGGCGAATGAGGTTCTTGTCGACCATGACGCCGAGCGTGTCGTACACCGCCTGGCGAGAGATCGACCCGATGACCGCCCGGACGTCGTCGATCAGCTCGTCGGCCGTCGCATGGGGACGCGACGACACCGCTTGCATGATGGCCAACCGTTGGGCCGTCACCTGCAGACCGTGCTGGCGAAGGAGCTGATCGACATCGCCGGACATGACGATCATATGACCACGAAGTCCGGACTCAGTCAAGTATCAGATCGAGTTGGATCGCGGTCGTGGCTGCGATGCGGCCGGGGTCCGTCGGCCGGTCACTCCGACGAGGCGAGGAACATCCGAGTGGCGTCGATGGCCACCTCGCACGCGGTCGCCATCGCTCGGGGGGTGGTGGCGGCGGCCGCCACGTCGCCGGCGGTGTGGAACAGCGACGAGCCTCCCAGGAACGACAGCACCCGACCCCCGGCGGCCCGCCAGTTCGCTCCCTCGCCACCCCACGGCTCACGGTCGGCCAGCGTCCAGTTGGCGTCGGCCACCCGGCGCCCGATCCGTTCCCCCACGTCGCCGGTCGCCGTCGTGAGTGTCAGCCTCTGCCGCCCGAGCTCGGCTCGGCCATCGTTCCACTCGACCGCGCCGACCGAGGCTCCGAGATGGATGACGGCCTGCCCGGTGACGTCGTTGGCCCCCAGGAACCGCTGCAGGCCGACGTGGTCGAGCTCGTGACCGCTGCACGCCACGAACCGGACCTGGTGCTCGGTGGCCAGGTCGGCGGCCAAGGCCAGCGCCACCGCCAGGCCGGTGCCGCGCTCGCCCGCCGCCGGCGTCCACCCGCTCAGCGGGGTGGTGATCGTCACCGGCGGGGCCGTCGACTGGCCCAGCTCGGCTACGACGTTCGGTGCCTCGCTGCGCTCGGTCGACGCCTCGAACGCCAGCGTCGCTCCGGCCGCTGCATCCAGCCGATCGGCGGCCACGATCACGGCCGGCGGGCCGTCCGGCCGCACCACCGGCACGCGGTTGCACTGGATCGGATCGGCCGTCGGGCCCTTGATCGCCAGCACGACGGCGGGAGCCGTCGCTCCATCTAGATACGGCTCCAGCCCCGTCGACCGGCCCTCGAGCCGCTCGTCGATCGACACCAGCTCCACATCGGCGGTCTCGATCGAGCCGACGAAGCTGTAGAACACCGGCACCGACGGGATCACCGCTCCCATCGGCGCCCGAAGCTCGGCCGACACCACGTAGCGGTCGAACTCGAAGCTCTCGCGGCTGACCGTCGCCCCGATCGAGGCCAGCTCGCCGGACAGCCACTCGGCCGTGGCCCAGTCGGCCGAGGTCCCCGTGTGGTGATCGCCGAACCGGGCGTAGGTCTCGACGATCCCGTAGAGCTCATCGCCAGTCACTGGTCGTCCAACCGATTTCGCAGCGTCAATCCCTGCGCCATGAATGGGATGGGCCCGTTCATCGGAGGCCCCGGATCCAAGCTAGCCGACACTGAAGGGCCCGATTGGCGGAGATTGCTACCGGAACAGCAGCTCATCGGGCTCGGCCGCCGGCCCGGCGTCGAGCTCCCAGGCAGTGCCTTGCTCGAGGAACAGCCACCATGCGCCGCGGCGCGACAGGCGGAGCTGGATGGTGTCGACGGTGATCCGATTGTGCGAGGTGGCGGTCCCCGTCGGTGCCACTCCTGGGTCGATCAGGCTCTGGCGGGCAGCGGCCATCGTCACGAGGTCGGCCCGCCAGGGACGCTCGGTCAGGGCTCGACGGCGGGCGCCCCTGCCACCTGCCAGGCGATGGCTCGACGGGCCAGAGCACGCGGGGGGTCGTTCCGGTCCGCCTGGCCAGATCGCCGACGATGTCCTCGCTCAGCCCACCCGCTGCCCGGCGAGATCGACGGCGATCCTGGCGGCGACGGACCACGCTCGGCGG
>JAOTYQ010000770.1 GCA_029861725.1 Acidimicrobiia bacterium
CACGCTCGACAACATGCTTCGCGGTCGCTTCGCGTTCGGGCTGGTTCGGGGCTACCAGTATCGGTGGGTCGAGAACTTCAAGGTCAGGCCGGAGCTGACTGCAGTCGGGCCGTGGAACAAGGACACACCGGCCGACGACCTCAACCGGGAGTACTTCGCCGAGTACGTCGAGATAGTGCTGAAGGCGCTCACCAACCCGACCTTCAGCCACGAGGGGACCTTCTGGCGCTTCCCGGCCGAGGGCATGACGAACCCGCACGTCCACGACGTCTACACCGACATGGGGGCGGGTGTTCGCTCGGACATGACGATCGACGAGGTCGGCATCGCTCCTCGCCCCTACCAGCAGCCCCTGCCTCAGGTGTACGCCGGGTTCAGCTCCTCCCTCCGGACCGCGGTGTTCTGGGCCCGTCACGCCGGCCGGCCAATCGTCATGAGCAGCAACTACGACTTCTGCGAGGTGCTGTGGTCCAACTACCGCGAGGAGGCGAAGCGGTGGGGCCACGAGATCCGCGAGGGCGAAGAGGCGGCGTGGGGCGGGATCGTGATCTGTGCGCCGACCGACGCCGAGGCCCAGGCCCAGATGGAAGACATGACCTGGTTCTGGGAGCGATGGTCGGTGCCATTCGGCAACCCGATGCCCGAGCTGCTCGTCGGGAGCCCGGACACGATCAGCGCCAAGATCGAGGCGGCTCAGCGCCGGTTCAACCCCGGAGAAGCGTTCATGATCGTTCCCCAAGGCGTGCACTCGGCCGACCAGATCTGCGACTCGATCGGATTGTTCGCCGAGAAGGTCATGCCCCGCTTCGCCAACGTGTCCTGAGGGAGCGCTCGGCATCATCGACGCCGACGGCGTCCGAATCGACGAGTCGTTCCCGAACTCCGTCTTCGGCGTCGATCCTGGCGAACGGGTGCAGCAGTAGACGAGCGCAGTCTTCTGGAACATGGACGAGATGGAGCGAACGCGGTGTCGGCGATCACCGGACCATCGTTGGGGTTGCCGACCGTGTAGACGATGTCGTACCAGTTGCCGAAGAACTCGCCGAGGATGCAGCTGACGATCTCGGCCTCGCCGGCCGCTGCCAGCACGTCGGGGCTGGTGGGGACGGCGGTGAAGCTCTCGATCCTGGCCGAACCCGCCGGCGCCGAGGAAGCCGATGACTCGCCAACGCGCGCCGAAGACCGTCCCTTCGGGGATCGACCCTTCCACGTGTCCGTCACCTCCCGAGACCCAGCGAGCGACAGACTAGGGGGGCGCGGCAGCTACCAGTCGCTCTGGCGATGACGGTCAGGGGTTCCGGCTGATCCGAGGTCAGGGCAACGGCGTCGACTGCCAACAGAGGAACTGCCAGGACCCGCTGCGCAGGACCCAGACCGCGCTGTAGCGACTGTCGAGATTGACGTCGCGCTCGCCGGCGACGACATGCATGGCGATCCGGCCGGTGACCATCGCCGTGTCGCCGATGATGGTGACCGCGGTGTCGGTCCGCTTCTCGTCGCGGTAGTCGAAGACCTTCTTCTCGATCGCAGCCAGGTAGGAGGCCTTCGTGTCTACCAGGCCGTTGGAATGCGTATACGACAGTTCGTCGGCGAGCAGGGTGCTGAGCTCGTCGATGTCGGCCCCGATCTGGGCCGCCCACCGGCGATCTTCGAGAGCGTGGATGTCGGGAGCGTCAGTCATGACCTCTTCCTAGCCCGTCGAGTACCGCGGGGCCAGCTACCGGTCGAGGTCAGCGACCACTACCCTCGCGGTGTGAGCTCCTTCACCATCGCCCCCGTCACCGGAGCGCTCGGGGCCGAGATCGACGGCCTCGACCTGAGCCAGCCGCTCGACACCGACACGGTGGCCGCGATGCGGGCGGCGTTCAACGAGAACCATGTTCTGTTCTTCCGCGACCAGGCTCTGAGCCCTAGGGAGCAGATCGCATTCGGCCGGAATTTCGGCGAGCTGGGCTCCCATCCCTACGTCGAGGCCAACCCGGACTACCCGGAGATCCTCGACGTGATCACCGAGCCGGCCGACCGGATCAACTTCGGTGGCGGCTGGCACAGCGACGTCACATTCCTACCCGAGCCCGATCTCGGGTCGATCCTCTACGCGGTCGATGTCCCGTCGGTCGGCGGGGACACCCTGTTCGCCGATCAGCACGCCGCCTACGACGCGCTCTCGGACACGATGAAGGAGCTGGTCGATCCCCTCGTGGCAATCCATACCGCGAACATGCAGTACGGCGGCAAGGGCTACTCCCAGCGGTCGACTGCGATGGTGACCCGGGACGAGGCCGGCGCTGCGGCCAGCGAGGTGGAGCACCCGGTCGTGCGGACCCATCCGGAGACGGGGCGGAAGGCGCTGTTCGTGAATCGAGCCTTCACCCTCGGGATCAAGGGCATGCACAGTGGCGAATCGCGGGCCCTGCTGGAGTTCCTCTTCGCCCACGCCGTGAAGGAGCGCTTCACCTGCCGTTTCCGATGGCAGCCCGGCTCGGTCGCCATGTGGGACAACCGCAGCGTCCAGCACTACGCCCTCCACGACTACAAGGGCGAGTGGCGGCGAATGCGGCGCATAACCATCAAGGGCAACCGGCCAACCTGAGTCGGAGCCGCGGAGCGGCTCCTTCGGGAGTTCGCAAGCGAACTCCTCCACCGTGAAACTCGAACGACTCAAGGGCAACCGGCCAACCTGAGTCGGAGCCGCGG
>JAOTYQ010000771.1 GCA_029861725.1 Acidimicrobiia bacterium
ATCAAAGGTGATGCCGAACACGCTGCGGAAATTGCGCATGTGGTCGACCCGGCCGACTTGCTCGATCTTCACGACGTCGGCGCCGAGACTGGCCAGCGTCAATCCCGCCACTGGTCCCTGCACGTACATCGACAGCTCGACGACCTTGATCCCGGCCAGCGGGGCTTGCTCCTCGACGGTCATGGAGCAAAGGCTGGCACCCGCCACCCGGTGGGCGCCAGCAGCCTCGGCGATCAGCGCCGGTCGACCCGGAGTGCGTAGTCGACGACCAGATGAGCCCAGAAGCTCCGCCGCAGCAGACGGGGATCGATCCCGGGTGCCACCCGATCCCGGTGGAGGGCCGGCAGCTCCGACCAGTGGGCGTCGGGCCGAAGGTGGTGGGCGGTGTGGTACCCGACGTTGAACAGCAACCGGTTGAGCACGACCCCGGTGTGGTTGTTCGCATGATCGAGCGCCGAGGTGTGGTCGCAGCCGTCGTGCTGCAGATAGTTCATGGCGATCAGGAACCACTGCCCGAACACCATCGGCACCACGACGTAGGCCAAGGTGCGCCCGGGCGCGACCGCCAGCGCCGCCGCGATCGTGGCGGCAACGAGCGCCGTGTCCCCGGTGATCCGTCGACGAAGGGCCACCCGATCGGCGAGGTATCGCTTCTTGGGTCCGGCCAGCCCGCCGATCACCGCCACGGGGTAGGTGACGAGGCGGAGGAGACGCCACCGGAACCGGTAGGCCCGAGCGACCGAGGTCCAATCATCGGGGCTGTTGTTGTGGCGATGGTGGATCGCGTTGTGGACCAGTGCGGTAGTGGCCGACGAGGTCCCGGTCAGGGTCGTCAACACCGCCGAGAAGGCGCGATCGAGGCTCGGCGAGGTGAAGACCGTGGCGTGAATGACGTTGTGCTTGATCGTCCACACGGTCGGCATCACCACGACCGACGCCAGCACCAGCCAAGCCGAGACGTTGTGATCGATCCCGACGAGCAGGGCCCTGGCTGCGCCGACGGCGACGACGACGGCCACGGTCAACCGATCGGCAGGGTTCCGCAGCAGCCCGCCACCGGGTGGGTCGACCGCGCTGTCGTTCGTCACCGGCTCGACGGTGCTCCATCGCTTCCTCTTCCATCAGTGCGGGCCCGATCGGTCGTATGCCTTCACTATGGAGGGGCCGGCGTCCGGAGCTCATCGGGAGCATCCCCCAGGCCGTCTTGGGGGCTCGCCCGGATTACGCATCGGGCCGTTCTGGCCGATGGTGCAGGGGTGGAACCCCTCGACCGACGGCCGCTCCGCATCGCCCTCATCTCACCGAAGGGCCCGCTGTACCGCCACTCCGGTGGGATCTTCACCCGCTCCCTGCGGTACCTTCCCCTGACCCTGCCGACCCTGGCGGCGTTGGTGCCCGACGACCTCGACACCGAAGTGGCTTGCATCGACGAAGGCATCGAAGAGGTCGACGTGGAGCTCGAAGCCGACCTGATCGGCTTGACCGTGATCACCGGTACCGCCCCCCGAGCCTACGAGCTGGCTGCTCGGTTCCGGGCGAGAGGGATCACCGTCGTGCTCGGCGGACCCCACGTGACGCTCGTCCCCGACGACGCCCAGCCCCACGCCGACTCCATTGTCGTCGGCTACGCCGAGGACAGCTGGCCCCAGCTCCTGCGCGACCACGTAGCCGGCCGCCTCCAGCCCCGCTACACCCAGGCTCCCGACCTCGATCTCGCCGGCCGGCCCGAGCCCGACCGGAGCGTGCTCCCCCGCCGCCGGTACCTGACGACCGACGTGTTCGAAGCGACCCGAGCGTGCATCCACAACTGCTCCTTCTGCGTCGTCCCCTTCGCCTGGGGCCGCCAGCCCCTCCAGAAGCCGGTCGAGGAGATCGTGGCCGAGATCCGACGGAAGGGCTCGCAGCGGGCGATCTTCATCGATCTGAACCTCGTCGCCGACCGTGGCTATGCCCGCCGGCTGTTCAAGGGGCTGATCCCGCTCGGGATCGAGTGGTACGGGTTGGCCACCACGTTGCTGGCCGACGATCTGCCGTTGCTCGACCTCGCCGCCGAGAGTGGCTGCCGGGGCCTGCTGATGGGCCTGGAGTCGATCGAGCAGGCCAACCTCGATCGGAACCAGAAGCGGTTCAACACCCCCGACGATTACGCCCTGGTGGTGGAACGCTTGCACGAGCGGCGGATCTCGCTGCAGGGATGCTTCGTGTTCGGGCTCGACGAGGACGGGCCCGACATCTTCGAGCGCACCGCCCAGCTCGCCGTCGACATCGGCATCGACCTGCCTCGCTTCGCCATCGTCACGCCGTTCCCCGGCACCGCGCTCCACGATCGACTCGACGCCGAGGGACGGATCCTCACCCACAACTGGGAGCTCTACGACGGCCAGCACGTCGTATTCCAGCCGAAGCGCCTGTCGGTCGACGAGCTCCAGGCCGGCACCGAAGCAGCGTGGAAGCTGGCCTACTCCTGGCCCAACATCGCCCGCCGGCTGCGGGTCTCACCGGCCCGGCTGCCGGTGGCGGCGCTGACCAACCTCGGGTACCGGCACTACGCCAACAACCTCCACCGGTTCTACACCTGCGACTGGATGCTCCGCCGCGACCCGCTCTCGAGGATCGGAGCGTCGTGAGCACGCTGTCGAAGCACCCATCGAGGCGGCCGTTCCGGGTGACGATCGTGCATCCCTGCGTCGGAC
>JAOTYQ010000772.1 GCA_029861725.1 Acidimicrobiia bacterium
CCACCCCACAGCACCCCGCACTCGCCCTCGCTCCGGCAAAACGGTCCCGCGGGACCGCCCCCAGCAGCCGCCAAACGGTCCCGCGGGACCGCCCACCCCACAGCACCCCGCACTCGCCCTCGCTCCGGCAAAACGGTCCCGCGGGACCGCCCCCAGCAGCCGCCAAACGGTCCCGCGGGACCGCCCACCCCACAGCACCCCGCACTCGCCCTCGCTCCGGCAAAACGGTCCCGCGGGACCGCCCCCAGCAGCCGCCAAACGGTCCCGCGGGACCGCCCACCCCGCGGCGCGCAAGTCCCCGTCGCGGCGCCGGCCCCCGAGGGTCAGCTTCGGCGGCGGCGGATCTCCGCGCTGATCGCCGGGATGATCTCGTGGAGGTCGGCGATGACTGCGTAGTCGGCCTTGGCCACCATGTTGGCCTCGGGGTCGGTGTTGATCGCCAGGATCCGCTTCGATGCCATCGCCCCGACCCAGTGTTGGATCGCACCGGAGATCCCGGCGGCGATGTAGATGTCGGGCGCGATCCTCGTGCCGGTCTGACCGACTTGGTCGGTGTGGGGGCGCCAGCCGTTGTTGGTGACCGCCCGGGAGCACCCGACGACACCCCCGAGCATCCCGGCCAGCTCCTCGAGCGCCTCGAACCCCTCGGCCGACCCGACCCCGCGGCCGCCGCTCACGACCACCGGCGCCGTCGCCAACGTCACGCCCTGGCTCAGGACGTCGCGATCGCAAACCATCGTGACCAGATCAGCCTCGTCGAGCTCCGGCTCGAAGACGGCGACCGCCGGCTCGACCGGTTCGACGGCCGGCTCCGCGGCGACACCGTGGTGGGCGACGGTGAGCAACGGCCGGTCAGAGCTCAGCTGCACGTCTTCCAGCAACGAGCCGCCCCACTGGACTCTCGTGATCGACCACGGATCGCCGACGTCGACGGCCAGGGCGTTGGCGACGAACGGGGCGTCGGCCCGGGCGGCGATCTGGGCCAGGACCTCGTTGCCGCGGTCGGTCCCCGCGGCGAGGACGGCGTCGGCGTCGGTGTCGTCTGCGAGCTGGAGCACGGAGGCCGCGGCTGCGTCGGGACCGTAGTCGATGAGCTGGTCGGCGACGACGACGTGGACGGTTTCTGCACCGTAGCGGCCGGCCTCGTCTATCCACGCCGCGGTCGGTCCGGCGGACGCATCGCCGGGCGGAGCGACGATCACGGCGTCGAGGGCGGTGTCGAGCTTGGCCGCCAGGTCCCGTCCGGCGGTCAGCGCTTCGAGCGACGCCTCGGCCAGCGCACCCCGATCGTGTTCGAGGACGACGAGCAGGCTCATGAAAGCACCCCGAGCTCCTCGAGCAGGTCGACGACGGCGCTCGCTGCGACAGTGGCCCCGACTGAGGAATCGGCCAGGATCTGCGTTTTCGACACGACCTCTTCCGGTCGGTGCAACCGCACCGACCGCTGGCCGCCGGGTTGAGCGTCGACCCCCACCGTCGCGAGCTCGACCTTCTTCGACGCCAAGCGCCCCTTCATCGTCGGGTAGCGGGGCAAGTTGATCCCCTCCTTGACCCCGAGGACGGCCGGGAGTGGCAGCCGGTACACCTCGAAGCCTCCGTCGACCGCTCGCCGGGCGACGACGGTGCCCGCCGCCCCGTCGACCTCGATGGCCTTGATGCCGTTGACGATCGGCCGGCCGAGCGATCGAGCGACCCGGACTCCCACCTGGAATCCCCCGGCATCGGCCGACTCGTTGCCGAACAGGATCAGATCGAAGGGCCCGCCGTCGGCCTCCAGGCCGGCGATCGCGTCGCCGAGCGCAGCGGCGGTTCGCTGCGGGTCCCACGACGAGGAATCGGTTGGCACGAGCACCAGCTCGGTGGCACCGACGCTGGCGGCGTAGCGGAGCTGCTCCTCCGCCTCGGGCGGTCCGAGGGTGAGCACGGTGACCGACCCATCGGTGGCCTCGGCCAGCTGAACCGCCTCCTCGACTGCGCACTCCTCGTGCGGGCTGGTGGTGAATCCGAGGTGGGCGGTCTCGACGGCGAGGCCGTCGTCGGTGACATTGATCCTGGCCCCGGGAGCGGGGACCCGCTTCACGCACACAAGCAGGCGCATCGACACCGCCTCAGCCCTTGAGCCGGGTGTCGTCTGGATCGAACAGCGGTCGGCTCCCGACCCGGGCCACGGTCACCGGGAACAGCTCGTTCATGTACATGACCTGGAGGCTCGTGCCCTCGACTGCGTGCTCGGGCGGCAGGTAGGCCATCAGCAGGTAGGCGCCGAGCGAGGGGCCCATCCCGGCGGTCGTCACCCGTGACACCCGGCCCTTGCGGTCGACGATCCGCTCACCGTCGAGAGTGAGGACCGGCTCGTTGCCGCCGGTCATGTAGCGGGCCCGGCCGGTGGCGTCGGTGTGGTCATCGACGGTGAGGGTGCAGAGCGTGGCCGCCGGGTCCTCGTCGCGGGCGGCGAGGTATGGCTCCTTGCCGATGAAGTCGGCCGCTTTGACCCGAGGTCGGGCGAGCCCGGCCTCCACCGGGGTGTACTCGCTCTCCAGCTCTGCCCCCATGAGTCGGTAGCCCTTCTCGATCCGGCCGGTGGTGCCGTAGACCCCGATACCGACCGGCACCAGGCCCCAGTCGTTCGTCGGGTCGGTGCCGGCATCCCACAGCGCGTCCCAGAGCGCCGGTCCGGACGCCCAGTCGG
>JAOTYQ010000179.1 GCA_029861725.1 Acidimicrobiia bacterium
GCGAGACCGGCACGTCCCCACCGATCAGTACCGCTACCTCGAACTCGATCGCCGGGGAGTGGTAGTCGCCGATAGAGAGCGTGTGGGGCGACCGGTGGATCTCGCCGGCGTGGACGAGCCCGCCCAGCGGGTCGGTGAGCCCCATCAGGTGCTGCATCGGCTCGGCCGTGATCGCGATCTTGTAGCCGCCGAGCGGACCTCGCTCGGCCGCCAGCCCGTCGAGCACGGCATCCTGGATGCGGTAGGCGTCGGCCAGGCTCGGCGTCGAGTCACCCCAAGGCGCCGAGAAGTCGCGGCGTCGACGGTTGGCGTCGACGAAGGCGGCCGCCAGCGCGGTCACGTCGGTCATCGGGCGCGACGATAGGGGTTAGTCGAAGATCGGAGCCAGATAGTCGAGCCCTGCGCCGACGATGTCGACCAGCTGCACGTCTGGCGGGCTGGCGTACCACCGAGTGAGAGCAGCGTCGATCACGCCCATCGCCGCCGACGCCAGCACCCGCGCCCGGAACACGGCCTCGTCGTCCTCGTCGCCGTCGAGGATCTCCTCGGCCAGCCGGGCGATCCACCGCTGGTTGGCGACGACCTGACCGCGGAGCAGCGGGTCGGCGACCGCCACCGCCATCGCCCGCTTGACCGGTTCGGGATCCGACCCGATGTGGCGGCTGATGCGCTCAGCGGCGTGCAGCAGGCGCTCCCGCACCGGGCGGTCGGCCACCTCCGCCACTGCGTCGTCGAAGATCTCGAGCCACAGGACCGGGTGGATGTAGGCGAGATCCTCCTTGCTGTCGACGTAGCGGAACACCGTGCGGCGGGACACGCCGGCCCGCTCGGCGATGTCGTCGATCGTGGCCGCCGAGCCCAACTCCTCGAAGGCCTCGGTCGTCGCCGCACTGAGCTTGAGCAGTGTGGTACGGCGATGCTCGGCCCGAGTGACCATTCCCCGGAGCCTAGCAATGTGGCACTCTGTGACACCTGACCGTTGCGAGGCAACTGGCACAGAGTGACACTTAGGTCATGACCGGCTCCACCATCACCGCCCGGCTCGCTAGGCGTCCGACCACCGCGGTGCCCACCGACATCGACGTCGACGTCGACATCGACGACGTGATCGCCGCACCGACGTTCAGCGAGCGCCACGCCCGCCGCATCGACCTGCCGATCGAGCGGGTCTGGCCGGCAGCGCTCGCCGTCAAAGGCTCCGAGATCCGCACCCTGGGCCCGCTGTCGTCGCTGCGGGGGCTCCCGGCCAAGCTCCTCGGTCGGCACGAGGAGCGGGAGGGGCCCGAGCCGACGCTGCTCGACGGGTTCGCTGGCGGGGGGTTCGTCGTGCTCCGCCGCGACGCAGAGCCGGTCGATGGCCGAGCTCTGGTCGTCATGGGCGCCGTCGGTCGCTTCTGGCACCCGATCGGTAACCAGCCACTCCGGCTCGACTCCGGCGCAGACCTGCTGTCGTTCGACGAGCCGGGCTACGCCTGTGCGGTGGCGACGATCGAGGCCGTGGATCGGGGGGATCACACCGAGTTGATCACCGAGACCAGGGTCCGGGGAACCGACCGCTCGGCGACGCTGAGGTTCGCTCCTTACTGGGCCCTCATCCGATACCCCAGCGGCCTCATTCGTCGAAGCTGGCTGGCCGCAATCGAGCGCCGGGCCCGGCGCCCCCGCGCTGGCGACGGGTCGCCACGATCTCGATCGGGCTGAGGATGCCGGCATCGAGGGCAGCGACGACGTTGGCGAGCTTCGTCGGCCCATCGGATCCGATCAGCAGGTGCAGGCCGAGCGGCGGCGGCTGCGCCGCGACGTTGTCCTGAGAGCGGATCATCGACACGAAGGCCGCCGCCACCTCGTGCCGATCGCGAACCGAAACCAGATCGAAGCCCGCGTCGACAAGGCTCGCCTCGTAGCTGGACTGTGTCGCCACCAGGCTCGTCGCCGATGTCGATGCCCACGGGACCGGGAAGGTCAGGTCGCCGGTGTCGGTGCGCATCAGGTCGTAGACGCCGAGCTTCGCTCCAGGCTTGAGCACCTTCGCGATCGCGGCGAAGAGCCCGGTCTTGTCGGCGACGTTCATGCCGACGTGGAGGAGGTAGGCCGCATCGAACGTCCGCTTCGGGAACGTCATGTCCTGGGCGGCACAGTTCTCGAACGCGACTCGATCGCTGAGCCCCACCCAATCGGTCAGCACCTGGGCGGCCTCGATGAATGACGGAGTGAGGTCGATGCCGGTCACCCGGCAGTCGTACCGGCTCGCGCCAAACCGGGCAGGCCCGCCAAGCCCACAGCCGACGTCGAGCACGTGCATCTCGGGCTCGAGCTCGAGGCCCGCCAGGAACGACTCGGTGGCCGCCCGGCCCCCGACGTGGAACTCGTCGACTACGGCGAGGTCGTCGATCGTCACCGAGGAGATCGAGATACCGGACTCGGTGAGGCCCCGCCGGATTCCGGTAACGAGATCCGGCTGGCCGTAATGGCCGGCGATGAGGTCGTCGCTGATCATCGGCCCAGGCTGCCCGGCGCTGGGCTCGCGGGTCAACGCCGACGCGACATCGGCCGACCCGAACCGGCGACCGCCGCTCCCAGCTTCGCCCCGACACGAGCCGTACGATGGCCGGCATGGTCTCCTCCCAGCCCGAGACGTACTCGACCGTCAACCCGTCGCTTGCGATCGACGGCGCCGGAGACGCGATCGAGTTCTACAAGGCGGTCTTCGGCGCAACCGAGCGCCTGCGGATGCCGGCTCCCGAGGGGAAGGTTGCGCACTGCGAGCTGCAGTTCGGAGATTCGGTGGTCATGGTGGCCGACGAGTTCCCGGAGGCCGGCTTCTTCGGTCCGCACAAGGTCGGGGGCACGCCGATCGCGCTGTCCGTCTACGTCGACGACGTCGACGAGGTCTTCGCCGTGGCCCTCGAGGCCGGAGCCATTCCGATCCGCCAGCCCGAGGACCAGTTCTACGGCGACCGAGCTGGGCAGTTCGAAGACCCATGGGGTCATCGGTGGGGCGTGGCCACCCACATCGAGGACGTGAGTCCCGAGGAGCTCGATCTCCGCCAGCGCCGCCTGTTCGGTGACTGAGGTCGACACTAGTTCACCCGGATCTCGAAGTCGCCGGTGCGGGTGTCCTCGATGAGGTAGGTCACCGACGCCACGGTGCCGTCGGTTTCGGTCGCCGGGCAGACGATCTCCTGGCGCTCGTCGAGCACGAGCGACTCGGTGCCGCAGTCGATGGTGAGGGCCACGGCTCCGGCGTCGGCCAGAACCTGGGCCCCGACCCGTTCGAGATCGGGCAGGAACCGGGCCAGCACCACGTTGGTCGTCACCACGTTCAGGTTGTCGCCTTCGTCGATCGTTGCGTCGAGCTCGACGATCTCGCCGTCGGGGGTCGCCGCCGTACAACTGAACGTCGTGCCGGCGGCGGTGCTCGGGACGTCGGGGCAGCTGGGTTCGAGCGGCGCACCGAACTGCTCGGCGATCGTCATCGAGATGAATCGCTCGGCCGTTTCCGTGATCACGTCGATCTCGGCGGGATCGGCCGGCTCCGACGGCTCGCTGCTCGACGTGGTGTCAGCATCTCCGGGCGTCTCGCCCGTCGACTCGACCACCGACGACGAAGCGCTCGACTCGACCACCGACGACTCGGTCGACTCGGTCGATCCGGTCGCGGCTGCCTCGCCGCCGCCGTCATCGCCGCTCGTGCCGAGGCCGAAACCGCACGCTGACAGCGCGAAACCGACCACCGCCAGTCCCGTCAGCGTCATCGCTGTCGCTCGCATCATCGTTCCTCCCTGGCGGCGCCGACGACCCTACTCGGGTAGGCCTCATCGCCGGTCGCGGCTTGCGTGGCAACTACGTACTTGCACTGATCGAACGGATCGAACCGTGATTTGCTACGAGAGGTGAAGCTGGCACCAGTAGCGCGATGGTTGCTACCTTGCACGAACATCGTTGCTCACGGTCGGGGACCACGTGAACGAGCCAGCGCGGGATCCGGTCGTGGAGGTCGACGGGTGAGGACCCGGTTCGACACGCGTTTCGGGAGCGAACGGGAGTAGCGACCGAGCGATCGCCTGCGCAGGGAACCCGAATCGGGGGCGCAGCCAGAGGACCGGGGACGGAGCTAATCGGGGGGTCGGCTCCGTCCCCGGCCGCGGGCCGCCGGAGCCGGCGGTCGCCGGTCTCGCCCTATCGTTGCCGCCATGGGTCGAGCCACGGTGGTGCTCCTGGTGATCGGTGTGCTCGTCGGGGGGCTTCTCGTCGCCGGCTGCACCGTCATCGTCGCCGCCGCCGTACTGTTCAGCGGATCCGATATCACCGACCCGTTCGAGTCGGCCGAGTTCGCCACGATCGAGGAGTGGCCGGCCGCCGCCGGCTTTGCCGAGGACTTCCAGCTCGACTTCCCCCCGTCGAGCCGAGACATCCGGATCGCCGCCGATGGCTTCCAGGATCCGATCTACCAGCTCCGCCTCTCGATCGACCCCGACGAGTTGCCGATCCTGGTCACCTCGATTGGCTGTAATGGCCTGCTGTCGCAGCCGGCATCCGAGGCGCCGGGATCGATCATCGACGACGAGGTCCCATGGTGGACGCCGGCCAGCGCCGAGGTCTATCAGGAGTGCTCCGGCGGGGCTACGCCAGGACGAGAGCAGCGGGTCTTCGTCGACTTGACCGATCCCGATCGCACGACCGTCTACGTGCTGGTCTTCTACTTCTGATCTCCGAGCCAGGCCACCCGTCGCAGGGCGGCGCCCGGCTGGACCGACCCTACGCTGCCTCCATGTCCATCACCGATCCGGCCGGCCGCGAGACGATCCGGCTCGTCGCCCTCATCGGCAGCCTCCGGGCCGCATCGGTCACCCGAGTCGTGTTCGACGCAGCCGTCGAGCTCCTGCCGGCCGGCGTCGAGCTCGGTGAGCACGCTCTCGGCGATCTCCCGCTCTACAACGGTGACGTCGAGGCCGCCGGCGACCCCGTAGCGGTCGTCGCCCTCAAGGCCGCAGTCGAGGAGAGCGACGGCCTGATCCTCTTCACGCCCGAGTACAACCGGAGCATCCCCGCGGTCACGAAGAACGCCATCGACTGGCTGTCCCGCGTCCCCGGCGACAGCCCGCTGTCGCGCACGGTCACCGGGGTCGTCGCCGCCACCCCCGGGCGCCACGAGGTCCAGGGCGTGCGCCGCCATCTCGCCGACTCCTTGTCGGGCATCTCGGGCCACTTCTTCGACACGACCCTCGGCATCGGCAGCCTCAACCGCCGTTCGACCGACGGCCATCTGACCGATTCCGAGGCCCGTGCGCTGCTCGAGGGGTGGTTGTCCGACTTCGCCAGCTACGTTGACCGGCATCGCTGAGCAGTCGGTGGGAGGCCCCGGGTCGGTGGATGATGCGTGCACGACAACGATCGAACCCTCGGCCTTGGTGGCGCCCGCCCGATGAGTGGCCTGCCGGTGGCCGATCGGTGGTTCGTGCGCCAGAACATGGGAGCCGGCGTGACCCTGCTCTCCGAACCGCACGTCCATCCGCTGATCAGATGCAACATCTTCCACGTTCGGGGCCGTGATAGCGATCTGATCGTCGATACCGGGGTCGGGGTCGCGTCGGTTCGCCAGGAGCTGGCCGAGCTGCTCGACCGGCCGGTGATCGCCGTCGCCACCCATATCCACTACGACCACGTCGGCGGGCTGCACGAGTTCCGGACCCGGGTGATGCACAGGCTCGAAGCGCCCCGCATGGAGTCCTACGCTGAGCTGGCCGCCATACGGCGGAGCGACTTCACCGCCGACGACCTCAATTTCCTCGCCTCGATCGGCTATCCGATCTCGGCCGAGCTGCTGATCGACGCTGTGCCCCACGAAGGCTACGAGCCCGAGGACTACGGCATCGTGTCGACTTCGATCACCCGCACCGTCGACGAGGGGGATCGGATCGATCTCGGAGATCGCACCTTCGAGGTGCTGCACCTGCCCGGGCACTCGCCCGGCAACATCGGGCTCTGGGAGGAACGGACCGGGGTGCTGTTCACCGGCGATGCCGTGTACGACGGTCCCCTGATCGACGCGCTGCCCGACAGCGACGTCGCCCAGTACCTGCAGACGATGAAGCGGCTGCGGAAGATGCCAGCCAGAATCGTCCACGGTGGTCACGACTCGAGCTTCGGGCGCGACCGGCTGATCGAGCTCGTCGACGGTTATATCGCCTCCCGGTCGTGATCGAAGCGATCCGTCGGGATCAGCCGAAGCGGCCTGGCGTTTGGCGGTCTGCCCTTGAGTGTCCGGCCGCCCGACCGATGGGAACTGATGTCGCCGACCCATCAGCCCATGGCCCAGCGCCTCCAGGCCCTCAGCCAGATGAACGCTGACCTTTGCACCGCCAAGGTCGAGCCCGATCTCCTGGCATCGGCTGGACACCACGGCCACCGTCTCCTCGGCGCCGATTGGGTCGGGCTGGCGGCACGCTCGGCCGACGGGCGCCACTATCGCCTTGTGCCGCTGCACCGCGACTGCGTGCCGCCTCAGAGCGGCACTGACCTGCCCGGCGACGGGCTGTCGTTCCGGAAGGTAGCCGAGCACGGGGACGTGGTCGAGGAGCACGATCTGGCATCGTCGCCCTATCGTGACCTCGCCGGCCTGGCCAGCGCCGGTATGTCGAGCGCGATCGTGGTGCCGCTGCGGGTCAGCGACCGCCCGCTCGGAGCCCTGACCTTCGCCCGGATCGGCCGCGAGCGGTTCACGAGCGACGACGGGCTCCTCGCCAGGCAGGCCGGTGCGTTCCTCGCCTCCTCGATCGCCAACCTCCGAGCCACGCTCGCGTCATACCGGGCGGAGACGGAGCGTCACCGGGCCGAGATGATCCTCGGTCGCCGAGCGGACGAGCTCGACACGCTCAACCGGCTGTTCGAGGCGTTCGGGCGGTGTGACCTCGGCCAGGCGGCTGATCTGGTCACCCGCGAGTTCGTCGGGCTCCGGGGTATCGAGCTGTGCCGGCTCTCGGCGGTGGACGCCGCCGGTGTCCTGCGGGTCGTGGCGATGGCCGGCGAGCACGGCGCCCGCTTCCTCGACGAGGGACCGGTCGTGCGGTCGTCGTCGCCGGACGCGATCGCTGTGTCGTCCTCATCGCTCGCCCTTTGGCGACGGCCGAAGGTCGACGACACCGCCTCCGCCGATCTCCTCCGCAGCCTCGGCGTGACGTCGGTCTTCGCCCAACCGATCGTGCTCGGCGGCGTGGCCGTCGGAGCACTCACCGCGGGTTCGACCGGCGGCCACCGCCTCGTCACCGACGAGCACCTCGTCATGGCCCGGATCGTGGGAGATGCTCTTGCCGCCGAGGTCGCCGACTGCGGCGTCGGCTTCTGGGCTGCGATCGAGGCGTCGACACCCCGGCAGTCTCCGGTCTCCTCTCCCATCTGACCGCCAGCAACAGCACGCGCCGATCGGTGACGGGCAGCATCACTGCCGACGGCGCCACCCGCCCGTAGGGTAGTTCGACGGACGCGGGGAAGGAGGAGGGTCCCGTGGCCGGATTGGCCGCCGCGCTGCCCGAATACGAGCTATTGGGTGAACTCGGTCGCGGAGCGATGGGGGTGGTCCTCCTCGGCCGCCACCGTTCGCTCGGTCGCGACGTCGCCATCAAGGAACTGCCCCCCGCATTCGCCGCCGACGAGTCGGTGCGGAAGCGGTTCCTGCGCGAGGCCCGAACCGTGGCCGGGCTCAACCATCCCCACGTGGTCGTCATCCACGATTTCATCGATCGGGCTGGCCATCTCGCCCTGGTCATGGAACGGCTGCCGGGTGGAACGGTCTGGGACCGCTTCACCGGCCGAGGCATCACAGTGCCCACCGCGTGCGCCTTGCTGCTGGCGACCGCCGCCGGCCTCGACCATGCCCATCGCCACGGCGTGCTGCATCGCGACATCAAGCCCGAGAACCTGATGTTCACCGGGGAAGGTCAGCTGAAGGTCACCGACTTCGGGATGGCCAAGGTGATGGGTGGCGAGAAGACCCTGGCCACGGCCGACGGCGTCGTCCTCGGGACGCCGGCCTACATGGCGCCGGAGCAGGCCGAGGGCTCTCCCGTCGGACCAGCGGTGGACGTGTACGCCTGCGGCACGATGCTCTACGAGCTGGTCTCCGGCCGTCTTCCCTTCGCCTCTGCGCCGACGCCGATGGCCATGCTGGTACGCAGGATCACCAACGACCCACCGCCTGTGCGGGACGCGGCCCCGAACCTCCCAGCACCGATCGCCTCGGTGATCGACACGGCGATCGCCCGCTCGGTCGGCCACCGCTTCGAGCACGTCGTCGATCTCGCCGTGGCGCTCGGCGATGCGGCCGCCCGGACCTGGGGACCGGAGTGGCTGGCGGCGACCGGGCTGAGGGTCGTCGGATCCGAGGCGATCGAACGGGCGGCCCGCCAGACCGGCAGGGCCGTGGCGGTCGAGCCGGGGCCGGCCAGCGACGACTCCTCACCGCCGGCACCGGGCCAGGGTCACCGGGCGCCGAGAACCGTGCTCGACGAGCCCGATCCTGCGGGATCCGGGGAGACGCGGGCGGTCGTGGCCGAGAATCCCCGACGGCGAGGCGCTGTCGACCTGCGTGAGGTCTCGATCGGTCAGGTGGTAGACATCACCGAGCTTGGTCGACCGGCTGCGGCGACGGCACCGATGGTTGTGTCGGCCGGCCTCGCGCTGGTGTTGGCCGCCGCCCTCCTCGCCGGCCCCACCTCCCTCACGGGCCTGACGCGATCCGCTAGCTCGGGCCCCAGCGATCGGCCCGGCGCAGCCGCGACCATCGGAGGCCGCTCGACCGGCGAGGCGCCCGTCGAGGTCGACTTCTCCCAGCCTCTCGTCGTCGAGGGTCTCGGGGCCGGCTCCCGCGTCCGGCTGGAAGCCTCACTGCTCGGCGTCCCTGTCGGCGTGTCGGAGGCCGCCCTCACCAACGGCCGGGCGGAGATCGACCCGGCCTACCTTCGGTGGACGACCGCCGGGGCGATCGACGTCGACTTCATGGTCGACGACGACGTCGAGCCCCGGGCGGCGATGGTCGCCACGACGACCCATTCGAGGCTGGTCACCGCGCCGACGCTGCTTGCCGGACTGATCGGTCTGTACGGCCTCGCGTCGGTCCAGGGCAATCTGCGTGGGCTGCGGACCGGGTCCCGTCGACTCGGACCGTCGCTCGGCTTGCTCATCAGCGGCGGGCTCCTCGGGGCGTCGGCCGCATCGCTGGTCGCCATCGCCAAGGGCCTCCCGCCGACCGTGGAGTTCCTGGCGGTCGGAGCCGGGCTGGCAGCGTCGTCAGCCGCGATGCTCGGCGAGGCGGCGCGGCGACGTGGCGCCCGGCGAGGGGTCACCGTCTTCGTGCGCTGAGCCGGGTTCGTCCACCGGTGCGTGCGCCCAGCTGCCGCCAGTCGAGGTCGTGTACCACGTTGTCGCCGTCGATGCCCTTCAACACCACGCTCATCGGCTCGCCGAAGGGGAGGTCGCCCCTTGCGGCGGTGATCTCCTTGGTGATCGACGAGACGAGGATCTGGCTGCCCCGGGCGAGGTCGGCGATCCGCGAGGCGATGATCACGTGCTGGCCGAAGAGGTCACCAT
The DNA here is from genome assembly GCA_029861725.1 of Acidimicrobiia bacterium. Classification (GTDB taxonomy): domain Bacteria; phylum Actinomycetota; class Acidimicrobiia; order Acidimicrobiales; family SZUA-35; genus CADEDH01. The sequence continues at coordinate 9,586 of JAOTYQ010000179.1, forward strand.
CGTGCTGTCGGATCGCTTCTCCGGTATGACAACCGATCCGCACGAGTAGCGGTGTTGCGTCGTCGGTCTCGCAGAGGCGGTGCTGGATCTCGGTTGCGGTGAGCATCGCCCGACGTGCACTGGCGAAGGTCGCCATGTAGCCGTCGCCCTGGTTCTTCACGATGTAACCACGGCCGCCCGCGACGCAGCTCTCGACGATCCGGTTGTGCGTCGACAAGCGTCGGTACCAGCGCTCGTCCCCCAGCTCCGTCGCCTGTTCGGCCGAGCCCTCGATATCGCTGAACAGGATCGTGATCGTGTCGTCGTCGCTTCTCTCGGTTGTGGTCAGGGCGGGACGCTCCTCGACGACCACATCGGTCACGAGATCGATCCCGCTTCGTCGCACGGTCGCATCGGCCGCGCCCCGACCACCTGCCGGTTCGCCGCCGACACCGACCACGGTCGAGCGGTCGTCGAGGGCGATG
>JAOTYQ010000773.1 GCA_029861725.1 Acidimicrobiia bacterium
GGACCCAAGTTGGTGCAGGACGGCATGTTCCTCGTCGGCATCGATATTGTCGGGAACAAGTTGATGGAAATCAACGTGTTCAGCCCTGGTGGCCTCGGGTCGGCGCAGAAGCTCGAGGGCGTCAATCTCAACGAAGCGGTCATGGACAGCTTGGAACGTAAAGTTAGCTACATGGGCTACTACCGACGCAATTTCAACAACGTAGAGATGAACACTCTGTGACCGGCGCGCCGTGGCGCGTAACCAGGGGCGACGACCCGGTGGTGCGACCGCCATCCACGCCGGTCACGAGCTGTGGGCCGAGGTCGAGTCGCTCATGAAGCTCTCGGAGTCGGATCGGCTCCGAGAGGAAGACCCGTTCACCGACCACTGGGTCGGCGTCGCCAAGAACCGTATCGTGATCGATCGATCGCGCTTCGAGGTCGATCTCAACCGGCCCAGGGACAAGGCGATCTATGTGGATCCCGAGGATGCCTGGGCTTCGGAGGGCCGGACGAAGGTCGAGGCACGGGCACGGCTTGTCGAGATGCGGGATGAGCTATGTAGGACTGGCTCGGTTGCCGACGCAAACCGAACGGTGGACGAAGCGATCGAGGCGTTCAGAGCAAGCCGGCCGCCATCGCCGAACGACGATTGGCTTCTGGCTCTCGTGTCGGGTCATTGAGAGCCTCGACGACGCTCGGCATCTCGGCCAGGACGTGGTCGACCAACTCTTCGAGTGATGTGGGGGGTTCTGCAGGATCGAGGTAAGTGTCGATGCCGGGATGCAGTCTCGCGAGGTGGTTCATGTTGTGGCCGCCACCCCATGGACTTGCACTCGTGGCGTGGTAGATCCGCGCTGCGAGACGGTTCCGGCCGTGGCGCCAGAGTACGACCGCGGCGGTGATGAGGACGAGCCATTGGTCCGTCTCTTGGCCAGCGTCTCGCTGCTCTTCGAGACTCTGCGAGATGAGCCGGAGTTCGTCTCTCGACAAGCCGCCTGTCGTTCCTGCACTGAGCCCGAGAGACGCGACGCTCCTGCGTAGGGAGAATCGAGCCCCGATTCGCTGCGCGTTGTGGATCGCCCTCCGTGCGTGTTCAGCAGCCATGACGCGGTTATCGCGTTGCAGCGAGATCCAGGTTTGTGCCTGATCGTACTGGATCTTTGCAAGAGTGCTATTCGTCTGCTCGACGATCTTGCGCAGGGTCTCCAAGTCTGATTCAGCTTCGCAGTGGTCGGGAAACCATCCGCACCGGAGCCATGAGCGTACGAGGTGCTCGGCCGGTGTTCGAGGCGCAATCCTGTTCACGATGGCGTGAGCAGCCTCGCGGTCTCTTGAGATGAAGTATTCGACCATGGCCCGAGCGATGTTTGGGTGATGTGCGGTCGGGTCATAGGTGGGCATGGCCGTAGCTCGCTCCACCAGATCGACCGCTGTTTCGAGATCACCTCGCCACAAGAACGACGGAACCGACAACCCTGCCACGACCGGTCCTAGGGGATGATTCCCCGCGCTGGGGATGCTCGAAGCAATAGCACCCCAATCGCCGATCTCGAGAAACATGAATGGAGTGATTGCGCGTTCGAGCGCCATCACGAGGCGGAGCGCATGGTCCGCATCCTCTACCTCTACGGCCCATTGGACAGCGGCGCGAAGGTTGGCTTGTTCAGTCTCGATGGCGACTCGCCACGCCAGCTCATCGTTCCAGCTTCTATCGTCCCAAGCCTCGGCCCAGTTCGTGTAGTACACGCTGTGGACGCCGCGAAGCTGGTCGGCCTCGCGTCGGTTGGCGAGTTGGTCTTCGGCGAATTGGCGCAGTGGCTCTAGAAGTCGATACCGGGTCTGGTGGAGTCGGCTGTGGTCTACCGTGACCATGCTCTTGGCTATGAGGTCGTCGAGGATGTCCAGCACTTCGAGCTCGTCGATGTTTTCGTCATCGGCGACGATGGCCTCCGCCGCTTCCAGGGTCCAGCCGCCGGCGAACACGGCGAGGCGGTCGAAGCACAGCGCCTGAGTGGGCTCCAGGGCGTGATAGGACCAGTCGATTGCTGCCTGGAGCGTTCGGTGTCTCTCGATTCGGCGTCGTCCACCCCTGAGGACCTGGAACACTCGATCGAGCCGCCCTTCGAGCGCCGTGACTGAAAGCGATCGCACTCGGCTGGCGGCGAGCTCAATCGCCAATGGGATACCGTCCAGGTGTCGGCAGATCCGGTGGATGGCCGCGACGTCGGACACGGCCCATTCTCGATTCGGCATGAGTTCAGAAGCGCGACGTAGGAACAGCTCCGTTGCGGCAGGGTGCTCACCGTCGACCGCAAGTGAGGAGAGGGGGTAGGTCTGCTCGCCTGGGCACCCGAGGGCCTCGCGGCTCGTAGCCAGAATTGAGGACGAGGACCCTGTGTCGGCGATCAGCTCGGCCAATGAGGCGGCTGTGTCAAGAACATGTTCGCAGTTGTCGAGAACCAACAGCAGCTGACGGTGACGGCAGTACTCAGCGACACTCTGCGCCATAGAAGCTCCTGGCCGCTGACGTGCGCCGACAACGCGAGCAACGGTCTGCAGTACTGCTTCGGCGTCGGAGCACGGAGCTAGCTCGCACCACCAGGCACCATCGGGAAACGACGGGACTTCGCTCGTCGCCACATCCAGCGCCAGTCTTGTTTTGCCGATTCCACCGACGCCTACCACCGTCACCAAGCTG
>JAOTYQ010000774.1 GCA_029861725.1 Acidimicrobiia bacterium
AATAGCGTCGTTCGTGGGACCACCAAAGGAAGTACCGATGCCAGCACTCGATGGCCTGCGCATTCTCGATCTGACCCAATACGAAGCGGGCCCCTCGGCCACCCAGGCCCTGGCCTGGTTCGGCGCTGACGTGGTGAAGGTCGAGCCCCCCGTCAGCGGTGATCCCGCCCGGGGCATGGACAACGTGCCCCGTGACTACTTCATGTACTGGAACTGCAACAAGCGCAGCGTCGCCCTCGACCTCGCCGCAGCCGAGGGGCGCGAGCTGCTGCTCCAGCTGGTCCCCCAGTTCGACGTGTTCGTCGAGAACTACGGCCCGGGCGTCGTGGCCAAGCTCGACATCGACTACGACGTCGTGAGCGATGCGAACCCGAGCATCATCTATGCGTCGGTCAAGGGCTACGGCCTGTCGGGCCCGTACGCCAATCGCAAGTGTTTCGACGGGGTCGCCCAGGCCACGGCTGGCGCTCTCTCGACGACCGGCTACTCCGACGGTGAGCCATTGCTCCCCGGTCCGACCACGGGCGACTCGGGCACGGGCGTCCAGCTCGCGTTGGCCATCGTGGCCGCCTACGTCCAGCGGCTCAGGACCGGTACGGGCCAGCGGATCGAGATCTCGATGCAAGAGGCGATGACGTACTTCATGCGGACCCGGATCGCCATGGTCCCCGGTTGGGGGGAGACGGCCGCCCCTCGCAACGGCAACGGTGCGAACGCAGTCGTCAACCTCTACCCGGCGGCGGGGGGCGGCCCTAACGACTACGTGATGATCATGGCGGTCACGCAGAAGATGTTCGGCGACCTGTGTGTCGCGATGGGCAGCGAGGAGCTGATCGAGGATCCACGGTTTGCCGACAACGTCAGCCGGGTCGAGCACGCCGCCGATCTCAGATCCGAGATCGAAGCCTGGACGTCACGGTACTCAAAGTACGAAGTAGCCCAGCGGCTGGAAGCGGCCGGGGTGCCCGGCGGACCGGTACTCGACACGGCGGAGCTGTTGACCGATCCTCATCTCACCGAGCGGAACTTCGTGCAGACGATCGAGCACCCCGAGCACGGCGAGGTGCCAATGCTCGGCTGGGCCCCCCGGCTGTCGTCGAGTCACGTCGACCTCGAAGCGGCGCCCGCTCTCGGAGCCCACACCGACGAGGTCCTGGCGGCCGAGCTCGGGCTCGATGCGACGAGCATCGCTGCACTCAGAGCTCGGTCTGTGATCGGCCCCTGAGAGCAGTCCGTCCCAGCGCGATGTGATCGCTCAGTCAGTCAGCCGGGTACATGCTCCCCTTGAGCGTGCGGAGCCTCAGCCGTCGGTCGCGAGGGGTGTCGTCGCCAGGGAGCTCCCGGTGCTGCTGGCGAACGGTCCGTCGCGATCGACGAGGATCGACGTGGCGAGCGAGATGCCATCGGCGGCGAGCTGCTGCGCGACTTCGAGTCCGACCCACGGCCCTACCGGATAGCGGGCCAGCGACAGCGTGTAGTCAGCGTTGATGTAGTACAGGCCCTGGTCGCTGCTGTTGGCCATCGGGCAGGCGAGATCGCCGGAGATGGCAGCACGGACGAACGGGCTGAGCGGCTCGTCGTCGACCAGGCAGGCGGTGTCGTTGGTCCAGGTGCGGCTCCGTTCGCCGGTGCCGAAGCCGCCTTCGACCGTGCGAACGAGCCACGCGTCGGGGCTGTCGTCTGACGGGTCGTCCGCAATGGTGTCCGGATCGGGCCACGGCTCGGTCGGCGGGCGCCAGATCCGGCCCGGCGGCTCGTCGCCCGTGAGCAAGACGAGTCCGGTCACTCTGGCGACGTCGTGCCCCTCACAGGTGGCCGACGCATCGGCTACCCGGATGCGACGACCGCTGCGAATGATGCGGGTCGAGATCTGGACCGGTGCCATGGCCGCCGGGCGGAACAGGTCGACGGTCAACCGGGCGACCCTCCACCCGTCGTCGGCGACGTCATGCTCCAACGCCCGGGCTGCGAGACCGCCGAGCAGCCGGCCATGCAGCATCTCGGTCGACCAGGGTCCCGATGCGGTCGGTGCTGGTTGGAAGCCGGCGGGAGTCGAGGTGAAGTACGGGGTTGCCACGGCGGCTCGGTCTAGCGCCGTGCACGGGCCAACGACAACTCGACCATCCCCGGAACCGTCGAAGCCGACCGAGGTGGGCGCGGCCACTACGCTCGGTACCCATGACCGCATGGAGACTGGTTGCGCTGGCGACGGTCGGGTTGCTCCTCGCCGCAGCCTGTGGCGGAGCATCCACCGACTCCTCAGCCGGATCGCCCTCGCCAACAGTCGGCACCCCCGCCGGCTCGGAAGAGGTGTCGGCCCAATCGGCCGAACCCGAGCGGGCCCCGGCCGAGGCCGAGCCGGCAGCGGCCGAAGCCTCTGTGATCGACGAGACGCTGGCCCTCGACGCAGGCGAGGCCGCACCGTCGGTCGACGCCAACGTCCCGGCCGAGGCGCCGCCCGAACCGATCGGTCGTCCCGGCTATACCCGCTACGTGTACACGCTGGCCGGTGGCGAGGTTGTTCCCGCGCTCGTCGAGGGGCCCCGAGGCCAGCAGATCCGGTGTCAGGTCGAGGCACTCCCCTGCTCGTTCGACGACCTGGTAGCGCTGCGGGATTCGGCGGAGCCGCTCCCAGCCGAGCTCGAGCTGTCAGCGGCCGAGCTCGATGGGTTGATCGG
>JAOTYQ010000775.1 GCA_029861725.1 Acidimicrobiia bacterium
CGATTCCCTACGTCTCGCTCGCCGTCTACGTTGTCATCGCTGCGCTCGCCGGACTGATCGCCGCGTCCTTCCCGGCCCGTCGCGCTGCCCGCCTCAACATCCTGGACTCCATCACTGAACTGTGACGGGCCAGCTCAGGATGGGACAGAGCCCTCTGGGTCGAGATCCCGGCTGTCCAACAGACGGCCAGCCCAGCACTACTTCGGACACGGTCGAACCCTTGTCACGAATTATCAATGGCCGCAAGGGGCCCGACAAACTTCCTCTCCAGGGCGACCACCCGTCGGGTGATGGAGCAGCTTTTCTCGGTCTGGTTCCCTTGCCCCCGGCTCGGTGGTGACCCCGTTGGTTGGACCCGACGAACCGCCCAACCCCGGGAAGGCACCAACCGAAGGAGACCGGCCCATCATGATCACCGCTACCGCCGTCGGCCGACTGACCGACACCCCGAACCTCCGGTACCTCGACGATGGCACCCCGGTCGCCAACTTCAGCCCGGCGACCGACAACCGAAACCGAGACGAGACCACGTTCCTCCGAGTGGCCATCTGGGGCAAGGCCAGCGAAGCGGCCGCCCTTCGGGGGCGGGGGAGCACGACGAGCTTCGAGCGGCCGCCCATCCAACATTTGAGGCGAACTAGCCGGATAGTTCAGCACTCACCGGACATCGGCTCCGATGTTTCCGCAGGTCACCCTGCGACAGGTGACCCCTCGGTCGCGGCGAAGCACTACACCGGAAACATCGCCGAAGCCGAGCGAGTGCCCGGCGGGTCGGACACTGGGCGCTGGCGATGATCGACTGTCAGTCGACGCTGTCGACGAGGAACGAGATGCGCACGAGCGCTCCCCACTCATCCATGTTGTCGCCTCGGAGCCCGATCGAGACAACGTCGAGCGCCTTGATGTCGCGGAGGCTCGTACCAGCTTCGGCAAGAGCGGCCTTGACCGCCGCATCCGAACTTTCCGTAGAGCGACCTACAACTTCGATGATCTTCGTCACTGCCATAGCTCTCATCCTCCTGGTCGGGTTTGTCTCCTAGATACGACCTCATCGTCGCCGACGGGACTAGAGCCCGAGGTCCCACGCCTGGTGCTGGCCGCTGGGACCCTCCGCCCGGTACGGCCCCGGACGGCAAGACCCACCACGTCGACCGGTCCCGGTTGCACAACGCGCTCCGATCAGTTTCCTCCTCGACCGGGCAGGGCCACAATGGAACGACGGATCGGTGGCGCTGGCGGCGGACCCGAGCGCGTCGTACGTGCCGATCGAGGATCTCATCGGCCAGCTTCATCGCAGTGCGTGGGCGGTAGTCTCGTGGACTGCGAGGAGCGTGGGGTGAAGGCGTCGAGGCAGACTTGGTGGGTGTGGGCCCGGTTCGAGGAATGGCTTTCTGGGCTCTCGAACAGTTCTTCGCCTGTGCTCTTTGGCGGATTCCTCGTCTGGTTCATCGGCTGGACGGTGCTCGTTGGGGTGGTGCTCGATGCGGTTGTGGACGAGGCTGACCAGCCGGTCATGTCCGAGGGCGCCGGTCGGCTCATACCCGCAGTGGGTGTGCTGTTCGCGCTCTTGACCGCATTCGTTATCACGAATCAGTGGAATCGGAGTCGTGCCGCCGAGGGGATCGTCGGAGCGGAGGCGGATGCCAGTATTCGTCTGGCCTTGGCGAGCCAGTCTCCCGGTATCGACGGGGAGCGCGTGAGGCTGTTGCTGTCGCAGTACCTGCATAGCGTTGTCGAGCTGGAATGGGAAACGCTCCGGCATGAACTTGCCGGGTCAGCCCAGGCTGCGAGTGCTCTGTCACATCTCGAGTATGACGTGCGTGCGGCGGCGACCGCCCCGGGCGTGAGGACAGCGGTCACCGCCGACCTACTGGCTGCAGCCGAGAGAGTCGCCATTGCGCGGCGTGACCGCTTGGACTTGGCGGGGCACGGGTTGCCGGCCCCGTTGTTCCTCCTGGCCTTCGTCAGTGGTGTGGTGCTGTGCCTCAATGCCATTGCCGTCGCCGTTAGCCTCAACGACTGGGTAGCGATCGTCATCGGGGGACTCGTTGTGCTGATCGCCTTGGATCTGGCGTTGGTCGTCGCCATTAGCGATCCCTTTCGCGGGTCGCTTCGGGTCTTGCCCAGACCTCTCGAAGCTGTGCAGCGCGAGCTCGAGGCCGGCCGTTTCGGGTCCCTTGCGATGGGCGCGGACACCCCGGACCACCCGGGATGGCAGTAAGCCCGAGGGAGCCGGAACGGTCCTCGGCGCCTAGGGCCGACCGGCCACGGTGGTCACCCCAGCTCAAAGCTCCGTGGCGGTTGCACCGAGCGATAGTCCTAGACGCGCCGATCTTGGGTGCTGTCCGCTGCTGGCGGGTCGGCCGGTTCGAGACGTCCCAATTGCAGTCTTGGGATCACTTGTGTCAGCTGGAGCCTTTGGCGTCGGTGGACGTTGGCCCTGCACAGTCCCAACGACGCTGTCTCAAGATGGATGCGGCGAGACGGGGTGCCCTGTAGCAGTCGGTCCGCACCGGCAATCGCCTCGCCCGAAGGTCTGTGTGAAACGAGATGAGGACCACATGTCAACCACCATTCCGGTACTGGCCACGGATCAGGTCTTCCCCCAGGCCGACATCGTGGCCGGAGTGCTCGTCCTCGTCATGGGGTTCGCGTTTCACTACCTCGGCCAGCTCTA
>JAOTYQ010000776.1 GCA_029861725.1 Acidimicrobiia bacterium
GACCCGGCCGGCTTCGAGTGGAAGGCGACGGTGAAGCTCGCCGGGTTGCCCCTTGCCCGCGCGTTGGACTCGCTGTCGGACGGGCGAGGGAGGATGCACGTCCGGCTTCTCGGGGTGTTCACTGTCGTGGACGAGGTGGGGCCCGAGATGGATCAGGGCGCAGTGATGCGCTGGCTCAACGAGACGATGTGGTTCCCCCACGTGTGGGCGACAGACACCATCTCGTGGACTCCGGTCGACGATACGTCTGCGGTGGGCGAGATGTCGGTCGGCCCACTGACTGCGGGAGCCGAGTTTCGCTTCGATGGTGAAGGTCGCCTGGTCGACTTCCGTGCCGATCGGTACCGCATCGAGGGTTCGCGAAACGAATTGACGCCGTGGTCGACTCCCCTCAGCGAACACTCCCGCTTCGATGGTGTTGAAGTGCCCTCGTACGGACGCGCGGTGTGGGCACCCGAGGACGAAGACCTCGAGTACATCCGGATCGGAATCACTCACATCCGGTACGGATAGCCACCAACCGTGAGGGTCGAGGTGACGGGCGCGCTGGCACCGGATGGTGTCAGGCAAAGCACTCACCGCGGGCCGTACGCCGGTGTTGTGCCCTGGGCCTTACACTGCTGATTCGTCATCGAGCGACTGACTACCTGCGCCGCAGACGAACGATCGTCGGTGCCAGGCAGGAGGGATACATGAGGACCAGAAGACGACTGGCGGTCGCGCTGGCCGCGGCGACACTGGCATTGATCTCGTGCGGAAGCAGCGAGAACGGTGCCAGCGAGTCCCAAGAAGCCGACGCTGACGGCACGGCCCCAGCGTCGGAGTCCGGCTTCGACGAGTCGGTCCTCCCGGACGACTTCCCAACGAACCTCATTCCGCCGGCATATGACACTGGCGCTTACCTGGACGTTCCCGGAACACAGACCGCCTCGTTCGAGAGCAGTAGGCCCGTGGATGAGTCCATTGATCACTACACCGACCTCCTAGGTGAGCCGACGGTGGCCGTCGAAGGTGACCCTGGCCAGAAGAATGTCCAGTGGCAGGACTCGGACTGGATCGTGTCGGTGATCGGTTCTCCGGAGGAGTCCATCATCGGGATCTCGAAGCTAGAGGGCTGAGCACAGTCTGCTGGCCGTTCCACAACAAGGCGAGACGACGAGCTGAGGCGATCACGGCACTTGGCGATCGCTCGGCAACACGCGTGTAGGTCCGTTCGAGGGTCACACCGCTGGTGACCGAACCCGCGGGCGCGTGACCCGTCCGAGCGTTTCCGCTCACCGCAGCCACGCATCCCTGCCGGTTGATCAGCGCGCTGATCTGTCGTTTCCGAGCTGTGATATCAAAGGGTGTCTGGCCGTCTGTTTGGCTGCGCCAGCTAGCTAGCCCCGGCTAGGAGGCCGAGCAGGATCGGTAGGACCGCGACAGCGACAGGAACGGCGACGACGATCAGCAGGATTGTGACCCATCGAGGCAGCGCCGTGTCGGTCCGGGTGCTGTTGTGGATGAGGGCGAGCAGCGGGATGAACATGAACGTGATGGCATGCAGCAGGCCCATGGCCAGCAGTAGGCCTCCGACACGGATCGATGTGGCTCCGAGCTGGTCGGCCAGGAGAACAGAGCGGAGGGGTGTATCGAGGTCGACGGACAGCAGGATGTAGCCGGCGAAGACGAGATAGAAGGCGACATCTAGCACCAGGAGTAGCGCTGCCCCCATGGGGCGGCTGGAGCGGAACATGTCGGCGCAGTAGCCCCGCCCGAAGCGCCGCACCGCCGGGCCGAGGCCAACCACCAGACCGACGAGCCCGATCGTTTCCAGGCCTTCCAAGACCCTCCAGTCGATTCGCCGGCCGGTCGGCCCTTGTTCAAGTCCGAGGACTGCGCACACGACGAGACCGGCCAACGACAAGGCAATAGCGACCGCGGTCCAGCGGACTCGCTGGCGATGAGCTCGGTCCTCCTCGATGGAGTGGACGACTCGAGCCCACAGATCGGGGCTTGGCTCATAGTTGTCGGTTCGGCGCAGCGCCGTGGTCAGCCGCTGTTCGACGTTCATCGCGGATCCTCCAGGCGCGACTCGAGGGACCGGAGACCACGCTGGCAGTGAGTCTTGACCGAGTTGGGAGAGATTCCGACCGTCTCGGCGATCTCCCGTTCGGTCATCTGGGCGTAGAACCGGAGAACGAGACACTCCCGCTGTCGAGCGGGCAGCGACCGCACGGCCTCGATCACAAGCCTGTCGTCGCCATCGGCGATCGCGTCCTCTTCGGGGTCGGCGGACGTCTCGTGGGTGCGGTCGGCGTTCTGATGCCGGAGCGACATCAGGCCTCGCCGGTTGTGATCCCGGGCCAAGTTCAACACGATCGATCGAAGGAAGGCCGGGGCCCGTTCGGGTTCCCGTATCGTGTGGGCGGAGCGATGAAGTCGGATGAACGCCTCCTGCACCAGGTCCTCGGCCGAGCTGCGGTCGTCGCAGAACAGCCGGGCGAGACGGACCAGCGACCGAGCCTCCTGCTTGAAGAGCCTGTCGACGAGCTGATCGGCATGAGCCGCGGGCTCGTCCCTGACGATGCCAGCCCGACCGGTCGACACCGCCGACGTCGGAAGACCGTCGACCACCCCTCCTCCTCCCGTTGCGCCCTCGGTCACGACCCGATGCCCCTAGTACCGGCTAGCG
>JAOTYQ010000777.1 GCA_029861725.1 Acidimicrobiia bacterium
CCGTCGTGGTCGTCGTGGTCGCCGTCGTCGTCGAGGTTGGGGTCGTGGTGGTCGTCGTCGATGTTGGAGTCGTGGTGGTCGTCGTCGATGTTGGGGTTGTGGTCGGCGTCGATGTGGGGGTCGTCGACGAGCTGGTCGACGTGGTGTCGGGGGCCTGGCCGACCCGGATGACCACCTCGGACCCTGCCGGTGCTTCTTGCCCACCCTCTGGTGATTGCGAGACGACGAGGCCAACCGAGCCGCCGTTCGGATCCACGTCGACCAGCTCGACTCGAGGCACGAAACCGGCGTCGGTCAGCAGCTGCGCAGCGGTGGCTTGCGACTGGTCGAGAACGGAGGGCATCTGCCGGCTGTCGGCACCGCTCGACACGACCAACGTGATCGTCGCCCCCTGGTTGGCCTGCTCACCGGCCTGCACCGACTGGGAGATGACCTGTCCGACCTCCAGTTCGTCAGACGGCTGCTCGTCGATGACGACCTCGAAGCCGAGTGCCTCCAGTTGGGCCCGAGCGTCATCGACAGACCTGCCGGCAACATCCGGCACCTCGACGGTCTCCTCGGCAACCGAGACCAGGACCGTCACCGTGCTCTGCGCCTCCACCTCGGACCGGCCAGCGGGATCTTGGGCGAACACGACCCCGGGGACGGTCTCGTCGTTGCGCTCGAAGCGGACGTCGGCGAGCAGGTCGACGGCAGCGAGGCGCTCGACTGCAGTTGCCTGGTCGTTGCCGATCACGTTTGGCACCTCGACGCGCTGGCCGGATCCTGCGCTTCCCGTACCGCCGGTGTTGACGACGATCAGCGCGACCAGCGCTGCGGCGGCGACGAACAAGATGGCGACGACGACGCCGTAGAGGCCGGTCCGATTGGGTGGCGGGGCAGCGCCGCGAAACGACGGCTGGTAGCCCGGGGCGGTCGGTTCGCCGTAGTGGGCGGCTGGGTCGGTCATCGCCTGCGTCGGCGGTAGCGCCCCGCCGTGATCCGGGGCCGTGCTCGGGCGGCTTGCGAGTTCGAGAGCGGTGGTGGCGGCGATCTGCGAGCTTCCCGGCGGCGCCGTTGCCCCGAGGGGCTCGTTGTTCCAGAGGCGATCGAGGGCGTCGCGGACGTCTGCGGCCGTCGGATAGCGCTGGGCCGGGTTCTTGGCCAGCAGCGTGTCGATGACCGCATCGAGGTCGGCCGGAACCGAGGCCCGCCGGCTGCTGGCTAGCGAGGGTGCCTCCTCCACGTGCTTGTACGCAATAGCCACCGGCGAGGTCCCGGAGAAGGGCGGGTGGCCGGTCACCATCTCGAAGAGCACGACTCCGAGGGCGTACAGGTCGCTTCGCTGGTCGAGCTGGTGCCCCTGTGCTTGCTCGGGGGAGAAGTAGGCGGCAGTGCCCATCACCTTGCCCGTCTCGGTCAGGTCGGCGTCTCCCTCGAAGGCCCGGGCGATGCCGAAGTCGGTGACCTTGGCCTGTCCGGACGAGGTGAGGAGGATGTTCGAGGGCTTGATGTCGCGATGGATCGTTCCCTGCTGATGGGCGAAGGCGAGGGCATCGGCGATCTCGCTGGCGATTTGCTCGGCCTCGGCGATGTCGAGCGGGCCACGTTCGGCCACCACGTCGGAGAGGGTTTGCCCGTCGATGTACTCCATCGCTATGTAGTACGTGTCGTCGTGAGCGCCCCAGTCGTAGACGGCGACGATGTTCGGATGGCCGAGCCTTCCTGCCGACTGCGCTTCTCGGCGGAAGCGAGCCACGAACTTGGGGTCGGCGGCGTAGCTCGCGAACATGACCTTGATCGCCACCGGCCGGTCGAGAACCCGATCGAGTGCGAGATACACGTCGGCCATCCCACCTCGGGCGAGGCGTCGGCGGAGCTCGTACCGGCTGGCAATCATCGGGCGGGATGTGGTGCTGTCATGCATGTTGTGTGCTGTGCCTGTTCTGCGAGTTCATAGCGGCAGGACTGCGGTCGTCCGTAGTTGGTGGTAGCCGGGCGGGGGCCGCGGCCCGCTCGATCGCTCGACGGCACTGGTCTGCGGACAGTGCGGGTGTGCCGAGCTGTCGTAGGTCGTCGGACCCGACCGGTGGCGGACCCTGCTGGGGGCATCGGTGAGCGTGGCGGTCACCTCGGCGGTGGTGGCTTTGAGGACAGTGCCGAGCTCGGCCACGCTGATCGTTCTGGTTTCGTGAGGGACGAGCATAGCCCTGGTGCCGGGATCGAGATCGTCAGGTCCTGTCGTTCCGCTGCTCGGCGCTACCCGAGGCGGATCGGGATCGTGCCGGCTCAGTCGCCGGCAGGTCCCACGCGCAGGTTGGTGCCGATCTCGCTCGACGAGAGCGCCCGCCCGTACACGGCGACGAGGTGGAGCGCTCCGAGCCACGGCCGGTCGCCGCTGGTCTCGTTGCCGAGCAGCAGGCCGAACGCCGGCTCCCAGGTCGACAGGTCTCCGGCGACGTCTCCACTGGCCTGGACGATCCCGTCGACGTAGAGTCGGACCGCTCCTGAGCTGTCTCGGGTGTAGACGAGGTGAGTCAGGCCGCCCGTCGCGGTCCCCGCCGGCGTCGCGATCGACGGCAGCCCGTTCGCCGAGGTCTCGGTGGAGCGGAGACGACCGACCCACACACCGCCCGGCGTTCCCTCGGGACCGCCGTGACCGAGGGTCACGTTTCGCTCGACGGTCCCGTC
>JAOTYQ010000778.1 GCA_029861725.1 Acidimicrobiia bacterium
GAGGGAGGGGAGTACGTGTCGAGCGGGATCATCGAACTGGGCGGGGCCCGGCCAAACAACACCTCGGGCGGCCATCTCTGCGAGGGCTATACCCACGGCATGAGCATGGTGATCGAGAACGTGCGTCAGCTGCGGGGCGCTGCCGATGACTCGTGCCCCATCGGCTCGGACGGGAAGCGGGCCCACACCTACGACTACTCCGAGGGCGGCTGCCGCCAGGTGCGGGATCCCGAGCTGACCGCCAACCTCGGCTGGGCCACCCCCGCCACCGGCTCTGCTCTGGTCATGCAGAAGGCATGATCGAGTTGGGGCATGCAGCGGGCATGAGCAAGGGAGGACGATGATGAGCGAGGCCGAGCCGGTCACCGGAGAGTACCGAGGCATGCCGGTGTCGATCTCCAATGTCGACGCCGAGAACCGTGCCTATTTCGCCTACTGTGCCGCCGGCGAGTTCCGCCTCCAGCGGAGCAAAGTGTCGGGGCTGCTCCGCTACCCGCCGACGACCGCCTGCCCGTGGAGCCGCGATCGTGAGTACGACTGGGTGCCGGTCGAGGGCCGGGGCGCCGTGCACAGCTACACCGAGGTGCACCATGCCATCCAGCCCGCCTTCCGGGGGCACATCCCGTACCTGATCCTGCTCGTCGATCTCGACACCCAGCTCGGCGAACCGACCGAGCACGAGGCACTCCGGGTTGCCGGCAATCTGGTGACCCCCGACGGTGCGCTGGCTCCGCCCGAGCAAGTGGTCCAGGTGGGCATCGGCACACGGGTCCGCATGGTCTTCGTCCCCGTGGCCGAAGGGCTGGCGGTGCCCAACTGGACGATCGACCTCGACGCTCCGCAACCGGCCGAGCCGTGGCGCTACCCGGAGTGACCATGTGCGGGGGCAGCAGGCGGTAGGGTCGGCCGGTGCCCATCACCCTGTCGGCGATCGAACGGGCGGCCGAGGTCATCGCCGACGATGTGGTCCGGACCCCGATCGGCCACTCCAAGACGCTGTCGGCCATGATCGGGGCCGGCTGCGAGGTGTGGGTGAAGTTCGAGAACTTGCAGTTCACCGGCGCGTTCAAGGACCGGGGATCGGCCAACCCCCTCCGATCGCTGTCGGCAGCCGAGCGGGAACGGGGCATCATCGCGCTGTCGGCCGGCAATCATGCCCAGGGGGTGGCGTATCACGCCGGACGGCTCGGCTTGCGGGCGACGATCGTGATGCCGGCTTCGGCACCGTTCAACAAGGTCGTCAACACCCGGGCGCTCGGAGCTGACGTGGTGCAGTACGGAGCGTCGTTCGACGACGCCCAGACCAAGCTCGACGAGCTGCAACGGCAGCACGGCTATACCTATATCCCGCCCTACGACGATCCCGCGGTCATCGCCGGGCAGGGGACGATCGCGTTGGAGATGCTCACCGACGAACCCGATCTCGAGGTGCTGGTCGTGCCGATCGGCGGAGGCGGGCTCATCTCCGGCATGGCGATCGCCGCCAAGGGCATCAAGCCTGAGATCGAGGTCGTCGGGGTCCAGGTCGCCTCCTATGCCGCAGTGGCAGCGGCACTGCGGAACGAGCCTGCACCGGTTGGCGGAGTGGAGACCGTGGCCGACGGGATCGCGGTCACCGCGCTTGGCGAGCTGACGTTCCCGCTCATCAAGGAGTACGTGGACGATGTACTCGTGGTCTCGGAGGAGGCCACCGAGCAGGCGATCTCACTGTTTCTGGAGATCGAGAAGACGGTCGCCGAGGGTGCCGGCGCTGTCCCTCTGGCGGCACTCCTCGAGCATCGGGAGCGATTCGCCGGGCGCCGGGTCGGCCTCGTGCTCTCGGGTGGCAACATCGACGTCCGGATCCTCGCATCGGTGCTGATGCGAGGGATGGTCCGGACCGGGCGCATCTCGACACTCCGGCTGGAGATCGGCGATCTGCCGGGGCAGCTGGCACCGATCGTCAACACCCTGGCCGAGGTGGGGGCCAACATCGTCGAGATCGACCATCGTCGCCTGTTCGACCCGATCTCGGCTCGGACCACCACGGTCGACGTGGTCATCGAGACCCGCGACCCGAGTCACCGCGAGGCCGTGGTCGACGCGCTGGAGGCGCTCGGTCAGCGAGTCGAGGTGCTGAGCTGACCACGAGGAGCCGAGCTGGACACCGCGGCGACGATGGACCACCATCCGCCATGGACCAAAAGCCGGGTTCCGAGGCCACCGAGGAGCCTGCTGGCGATCGGGAGGACGCCGAGGGAGCTGGCTCCGACGCTGGGGCGTCGCCGCTGGATCGGTTGGGTGTGCTGGCGATGCAAACGGTCGAGGTCGACGCCAACCTCGACCATCTGGAGATCTACACGATGGAGGGCCTGCTCACGCTGCTCTGGCACGGCTCGGCCGATCTGGCCAATGTGGCGGTCTGCGTCGGCGGTGCCATGGGGGGCCTGCTCGGCCCCGACGGTGGCCTCTTCCACCAGCTCGGCCGAGCGCTGCCCGAGCGAGGTATCGGCGTGATGCGGGTGAGCTATCGTCGCCCGAACGATCTCTCGCTGTGCGTGCACGACACGTTGGCGGCGATGGAGCTCGCTGCTCGTCACGGCGCACAGCGCTTTGCGACGCTTGGCCACTCCTTCGGGGGCGCGGTGGCGGTACAGGCCGCCGCCCACCTCGATGCACCGTCGGCGCCT
>JAOTYQ010000180.1 GCA_029861725.1 Acidimicrobiia bacterium
CACCGGATGGCGGGTCGGCGAGGTGCACTGGGGCGGCTATGCCCACCGTGCCCGGGTCGACGCCGACTGGCTGATCCCAGTGCCCGAGGGGCTGACGACCCGGCAGGCCATGGCGGTCGGTACGGCAGGCTTCACCGCGATGCAGGCCCTCATGGCTCTCGAGCGGCACGGCGTGAGCCCCGGCCCGGACGCCAAGCTGCTGGTAACCGGCGCGTCTGGCGGCGTCGGCAGCTCGGCCGTGCTGTGGGGATCGGCCGCCGGCCACCACGTGGTCGCCTCGACCGGCCGGCCGGAGAACACCAGCGACCTGCAGGGCTTGGGGGCGGCAGAGGTGATCGATCGGGCCGAGCTCGCAGACAGCCCCGATCGCCCGCTGCTGGCCGAGCGCTGGGCCGGCTGCATCGACGCAGTCGGGGGCGACACCCTCGCCCATGTCCTGACCGAGGTCACCTACGGAGGCGCGGTCGCGGCCTGCGGGCTGGCCGGGGGCAACGGCCTGTCGACCACGGTCATCCCGTTCCTGCTTCGGGGCGTGAGCCTCCTCGGCATCGACTCGGTCATGTGTCCCTACGACGAGCGGCTGGCGGTCTGGTCCCGGATCGCCGACGTGGCCGATACCGACAAGCTCGATTCGCTGACGAGCGAGGTCGCCCTGGCCGATCTCGCGAGCCTCGCCCCAGAGATCCTCGCCGGGCAGGTGAAGGGCCGCGTCGTCGTCCGCTGCGGCGCCTGAGCGGTCGCTACCGACCGAACCTCACAACTCGATCTCGGTCCCGACGTCGGCGGCCACAGCGGCGTCGTGAACCAGGCGGGCGGCGGCAACATCCTGCACGGCGTGGCCGGTCGACTTGTACACGGTGACCTGCTGGGGTGAGGTACGCCCCGCTGATCGCTCGGCGATGAGATCGCCGAGCTCGATCACGTCATCACGCCCGAGCGATTGCAGCTCGGCCGCCCCGGCCGGCGGAGGCGTGGTCACCGCGTCCCGCCACTCGACCACGACGACGTCGGCCCTGGCCAGCTCCGCCGGCAGCTCGGCGGCCGAGCCAACGGACGAGACGTGGGTGCCGGTACCGACCCAGCCGGCGTCGATCACGCCCTCGTCGGCATGGGTGCACAGCGCCACCAGGTCGGCACCGGTCACCGCCGGTTCGAAGTCGGCGAAGACCTCGACGTTCTCGAGCCCGGCCGCCCTGGCTCGTCCAGCGACGACCACGGCTGCGGGCTGCGACCGGTTCACCACTCGAACCTCGCGCCACGGCCGCAGCGGCGCGAACGCCATGGCGTGGCCAGCGGCCTGAGCGCCGGCACCGACGATCGTGAGCACCTCGGCATCGGGCCTGGCCAGCAGGTCGGCGGCGATGGCGGCAGTCCCCGCAGTTCGCCGCTCGGTGATGACCTCGGCGTCCATGATCGACAGCGGCGTGCCCGTCGCCTCGTCGAACAAGGCGATCAGTCCCTGATGCGAGGGGACATCGGTGTTGCCGGCGAAGACCGTCACGAGCTTGGCCGCCAGGCCCACCCCTTCGATGTAGCCGGGCATCGCCCCGAGCCAGCCCTGCGGGGTCTGGGCCGCCACCCGGGGCGGCACCTGGGCTCGTCCCGCCGACAGCCCGTCCATCGCCTCCTCCAACGCGGTCCGCAACGCCACCGGGTCGAGGAGACCGGCGACGTCGTGCGCGGTCAGTACCCGTACCTTCACCATGGGGGCCAGCATCGCATCGCCGGCGCCACCCGGCCAGCAACCCCCGTCAGGTGGTATTCGGTGGGGTTTGTGGCGAGGATGGAGCGATGCCAACCGACCTCCAAGTCGCCGACCCCTCCGCGCTCGGCTTCGACCCGGTGCGTCTGCAACGGATCGACGAGTTCATCAGGACCCGCTACCTCGACACGGGCCTCTATCCGGGCTTCACGCTGCTGATCAGCCGTCGTGGCGAGATCGCCCACCTGTCGACCCAGGGGCACCGCAGCGTCGAGCGGGCCGAGCCGATGACCGTCGACACGCTCGTGCGCATCTTCTCGATGACCAAGCCGATCACGTCGGTGGCGATGCTCGCCCTCTACGAGGAGGGGCTGTACCGCCTCGAGGATCCGGTCAGCATGTTCATCCCGTCCTTCTCCGACCTGCGGGTCTGGGAAGACGGCAACCCCGACAACTTCACCACGTCGTTCCCGGAGCGGGAGATGATCGTGCGTGACCTGTTCACCCACACCTCGGGCCTCACGTACGGCTTCATGAAGCGCCACCCGGTCGACTCGATGTACCGGCGCCGTGGTATCGACGGCGGCGGGGCCAAGCTCGACGACTGGGTGGAGTCGCTAGCCGAGATCCCGCTCGTGTTCTCGCCGGGGTCGCAGTGGTCGTACAGCGTGGCCACCGACGTGCTCGGCCGTCTCGTGGAGGTGATCTCCGGCCTCCCCTTCGATCAGTTCCTGTCGGAGCGGATCTTCCAACCGCTGGGGATGACCGACACCAGCTTCGCCGTCGGCGACGACGACGCCGACCGGCTCGCCTCCCTCTACACCGTTCCCTCGATGTCGCCCTTCCCGGTGCCGGAGGGGGCCGAGGGCGACGACAAGCTCCTGCTCGACGACAGCGGGCCCGACAGCCAGTACCGTCGCCCTCCGCTGTTCCTGTCCGGTGGCGGGGGGCTCGTCTCGACGGTCGGCGACTATCACCGCTTCACCCAGATGCTCCTCGGCGGCGGCGCCCTCGACGGACAGCGTGTACTCGGCCGCAAGACGATCGAGTACGCAACCAGCAACCACCTGCCGGGCGGTGGCGATCTCGCCAGCATGGGCCAGGCGGTGTTCAGCGAGACGACCTACGAGGGCATCGGCTTCGGGCTCGGCTTCTCGGTCGTGCTCGATCCGGCAGCCGCTCAGGTGATCACCTCGCCCGGGGTGTACGGGTGGGGTGGGGCGGCGTCGACGCTGTTCTGGATCGACCCCGACGAGGAGCTGGCGGTCGTCGGCCTCACCCAGCTCCTGCCGTCGTCGGCCTACCCGATCCGGGAAGAGCTGCGCCCGCTCGTCTACAGCGCCCTGGTCGACTGAGGATCGCCGCATGAACGCCGGCGGTCACATCGCGGTCGTCGCCCGCGCTGGCGACCTCGGCGACCGAGCCGGCGCCAGCGGCGGGCGGCTGCTCGGCTCGGCGTTGCCCGACTTCGCCGCCATGGGCCGGTTCCGGCTGCTCGGCCGCACCGACAATACAGAGGTTGCGGCGGGCATCGCCCTCCACCACCGAACCGACGATCTGTTCCACCGGCACGCTTGGTTCCGGACACGCAACCGCGCCCTCAGCCGCGAGTTGGAGACCGCCGGTGTCGGCCGGGGTCCGGCGATGGCCTGCAGCCATGTCGGCCTGGAGCTGCTCCTCGACGGTCGGCTCCTGGCCGAGCCCCCGATCGCGTCGGCCAACACCGAGGCCATCCGCGAGCTCGAGGCGGTGGCCGACGAGCTCGACGAGCTGGTCGCCATCCCCCATCGGCAGGCCTGGCGGGCCCATCTCGACCGTCTCGGCGCCTACGGACTCCCGACCGACTACGACGACCCGGTCGCGGTCGCCAATCGACTGCACCGGATCCTGGCCCGCAGACCTCGGCTGGCGCTGCCGGCCGAACAGGTCGAGCTGGTCGCCCGAGCGCTGGGGCGACGGTTGGAGGACATCGACCGTACCGCCATCGAGCTCCTCGAGGATCTCGCTGAGTCGCTGGCTCGCTGAGTGGGTGCTGATGCCGCGAGCTGGCCGCGGTCGACGCCCCGGGCGTCAGCCGGTCCGCTTCTGGGCCGATGCCTCCTCGATCAGCTCGCGGGCGTGTTGGCGAGCGGTCTCGGAGTCGGGTTGACCCGACAGCATGCGGGCCAGCTCGACGAGCTGTTCGTCCTCGTCCAGGAGGCGGATCTCCGAGACGGTCTCGTCGTCGCCCTGGCGCTTCTCGACGGCCAGGTGGGCGTCGGCGAAGGCCGCCACCTGGGGCAGGTGGGTGACCACGAGCACTTGATGACGGTCACCGAGGTTGCTGAGCGATCGGCCGACCGCGAACCCGGCCTGACCACCGATGCCGGCGTCGACCTCGTCGAATACGAGCACCGGAGGCGCCTCCGAGAGCACGCTACGGAGCGCCAACATCGCTCGGGCCAGCTCCCCACCCGACGCCACCTTGGCCAGGGCCTGGAGGTCCGACCCGGGATTGGCCGCCAGCCGGAACGACACGTCGCCGCCGTCGATCCCCTCGACGTCGACCCCGACCCGGGCGTTCGGCATCGCCAAGGCCGGAAGATGAGCCTCGATCGCGGCGGCCAGGTCGGGGGCCGCCGCCCGTCGGGCTCTGGCAACCTTCGCCTGTACGTTGGCCAGAGCTTCGGCGGCCCGGGCCCGCTTGGCGTCGAGCTCGGCCGCGACCGCGTCGTGGTCCTCGAGCTCCTTGAGCCTCAGTCGCAGCGAGTCCCGCTCGGCGATCACGGTGGCCACGTCGTCGCCGTACTTGCGGCAGAGGTCGTGAAGCAGCCGCCGCCGGGCGAGGACCCGCTCCAGCTCCTCCGGATCGGGCTCGATGCCGTCGCCGACGGCGCGGATCGCGTCGCCGATGTCGTCGATCTCGGCCACCACGTCACGTAGCCGGACCGCAACCCCGGTGAACGGTCCCCGACCGTCGAGCTGGGAGAGCGCTCCCGCTATGCCGTCGCGGGCGCCGTCGTCGTGGATCAGGGCGTCCAGGGCGGCCGCCGCCACCTCCTGATGGGCGACAGCGTTCGCCAGTAACTCCTCGGCCTCGGCCAACTTGGCGTCCTCGTCGGGATCGGCGAGGTCGGCCTCGTCGAGCTCGCCGACCTGGTAGCGAACGAGATCGAGCTCCCGGGCCCGAGCCCGCTCGTCGCCGCCCATCGCCGCCAGCGCGTCGTCGATCTCGGCCAGCGCAGTGCGGGCCGCCAGGAGCGGGCCCAGGTCGATCCGACCGAAGGTATCAAGCGCGTCCCGCTGCGCCTCGACACCGAGCAGCGACTGGTGGGAGTGCTGGCCGTGGAGGTCGACGAGGCGCACCCCCAGCTCGCCGAGGGCCGACGCTGTGGCCGGTCGACCGTTGAGGTAGGCCCGTGATCGTCCTTCGGCGACGACCACCCGCGACAGCACATATTCCTCACCGTCGAGCTCGAAGCGCCCGTCGACGACGGCCTCGGCCGCACCGGGGCGAACAAGACCGGGATCGGCCCGCCCGCCCATCAAGAGATCGATGGCGTCGACGAGGAGCGTCTTGCCGGCTCCGGTCTCCCCGGTGAGAGCGATCATCCCCGGCGGGATCGTCAGGCTCAGGCGGTCGATCACCCCGAGATCGGCAACGGCGAGTTCGAGCAGCATCAGCGATCAGAGATTCCGAATTTTTCCTTCAGCACGTGGTGGAAGTCTCGGTCGCCCCGGACCAGGAAGCGGACTTCGATCGCCGACGTTCGGCAGTGGACCGTCTGCCCTGGCTCGAGGTCGGGTCCCCGGTTGCCGTCGAGGGAGACGACGGCGTGACGGTGGCCTTCGATCGTCAGGGCGACGTCGGAGTCGGGGGCGAGCACCATCGGCCGGTTAAACACCCCGTGGGCCGCTACCGGCGTGAGGAGCAGAGCCTTGAAGTCCGGCTCGACGATCGGTCCGCCGGCCGACAGCGAGTACGCCGTGCTCCCGGTGGGGGTGGCCACGATCAGCCCGTCGACGAGGAGCGAGATGAACTCCTCGCCGTTGATCGTGACACCGACCTCGATCGCCCGGCCGGGCTCGGATCGCTCGATGACCGCTTCGTTCAGCGCCCGGCCGATCAACTCGCCACCGTCGTCGGCGACGACCTCGATCATCATCCGCCGCTCGATCGTCAGCTCACCTCGCAGCCACTGATCGAGGGCCGTCATCAGCTGTTCGGGATCAACCTCGGTGAGATAGCCCAACCGCCCGGCGTTGACGCCGAGGATCGGCACCCGGTGGTGGGCCACGAGGGCCGTCGCTCGCAGCATCGTGCCGTCGCCGCCGAGGCTGAGGCAGGCGTCGAGCCCGGGACCGAACTCTTCCTCGGGTACGGCGAGATCCTCCCGGCCCACCTTCGTCGCATCGGTCTCGGGCAGCCGAGCCTCGATCTCGGTGCCGCACCAGTGGATCGCCTGCTTGGCCACTTCGTGAACATCGGGGTTGTAGTGGTGGGTCACCACGCCCAGTCGTTTGGTCACGCACCCCTCGCTTCGGCTTCGGCCACGACGTGCTCCAGGACGCCGCAGCGCGCCCCGGTGTCCAGGCTAGGGCCGCCGGCGACCAGCTGGACGACGAACTCCACATTGCCTGATGCGCCTCGCAGAGGGGAAACGGCGGCTGCGGCCAAGGCCAGATCGGCAGAAGCGGCGGCGTCGACGACCTCGATCAAGACCCGTCGCCAAATGGACGGGTCTCTGATGACGCCCCGCCCGGCTGCCACCGCGCGACGCCCGGCCTCGAACTGCGGCTTGACCAAGGCGATCAGCGGTCGCCCGGCGATCAGCAGCGTTCGTAGCGTCGGCACGACCAGCGACAGCGAGATGAACGAAAGGTCGGCGGCGGCCAGCTCGACCGGGCCTCCTAGCCGGTCGGGGGTGACGGAGCGGATGTCGGTCTGCTCCAGGAGGGTCACCCGGGCGTCGTCGCGGAGCCGGTCGTGCAGCTGGCCGGTCCCGACGTCGACGGCCACGACCGACGCGGCCGAGCGCTGGAGGAGACAATCGGTGAAGCCACCGGTCGATGATCCGACGTCGAGGCAGCGGAGGCCGGCGACGTCGACAGCGAACTCGTCGAGCGCGGCCGCCAGCTTCTCGCCGGACCGGCTCACGTAGCGGAGCCCCGTCGCGACCAGACGGAGCTCCTGGGCCGGTCCGACGAGGCGGGACGGCTTGGTGACCGGAGCGCCATCGACCACGACCGAGCCGGACCGGATCTCGCGCTGTGCGACCTGGCGGCTGGAAGCCAGCCGCCGGCTCACCAGTTCTGTGTCGAGTCGCCGTCGAGTCATCCACCTGCTGTGTTGTCGGGGGCCCAGAGGAACCCCGACAACCGTACCGGGACTAGGTGGAACGGTAAGGACTAGGAGGAACGTTTGCCAGATGCCCTGGCCCCGGCCTTCTTCTTATCCGTCGTCTTCTTCTTGGCCGTCGTCTTCTTCTTGGCCGTCGTCTTGGTCTTGGGCTTCTTGGCCGCCGTGCTCTTCTTGGCCGTCGTCTTGGTCTTGGGCTTCTTGGCCGCCGTGCTCTTCTTGGCCGCCGTCTTCTGCTTGGCCGTGCTCGGCCCGGATCCGGTCGTGGGCTCCGGCTGGTCGTCGGACGCCGACTCCTCTACGAGATCGTCGCTCGCAGTGGTCGCCGGTTCCACGATCCGAACCGGTTCGGCCTCTTGACCGTCCTCGAACGGCCAGTCGTCGGGAATCGAGATGTTGAAGTCCCGGGCCACTCGGCGTGCGGAGTCAACGATGATCGGAGCCGCGGAAGCGACCAGGTCCTGCAGTTCGGTGACGAGATCCGAGACGACATCGGCAACGTCGCCCGACGTGTCCTCACTGGTGCTCGACGCGTCGTCGCTGGTGCTCGACGCGTCGCAGCGCACGCTGCCGACCGCTCTGTCGAGCCGCACGAAGGCTTCTCTTACCTGGTCGGAGACAGTGTCCGACTCCTCGATGGTGGTGACGAGGCGCCGCCACTCCGCCTCGATCGAGGCGGCGGCTCGCTCGAGGATCTCGGCGGTCTCGGACGCCCTCTTGGCGATCGTGGCGGCGAGATCAGGTCGGTTCCTCATGGGGTCAACTGTACGCCCACTTGCAACTGCTTGCAACTGCAAGCAGTTGCGAGTGGGCCGGTCAGCGCACGACGTAGCGAAGCACCCGGTGTCCCCGCACGCTGTTCTTGTAGGCGACATGGCCCCGGCGGCGGTTCAGCAGGTCGGCCTCGAGCCGACCGAGCAAGCCCGATCGCCCGGTAACGACGAGCTGGCACTCCGGGGACTGGTCGTTCGCAACCGAGAGACCGCCGTCCGTGCTCGTCACCGGATCGCTCAGTTCCTCGAGATACCGCTCGACTTCGGCAGAGAGCCACGGCCCATGCACCTTGTCGTCGGCGTGGAGGATCGTGAGTCCAGCCTGGCCGTAGTAGCCGGCGCCGGTCACGTCGTGGACGAGCTCGGGCGGATACCGGATGCCAGCGTCGGCCAGGCACCGTGCACTGGCCCGAAGCGACAACAGATCGCGGGAGATCAGCACGTCGGGTCGATAGCCCGCCAGTGCCGCTATGACGGCTCGATGGCCCTGACCGGGATTCACGATCGTGGTGCGGGTCGACCGGACGCCCTGGAGCGCCTGTCGCAACAACTTCGTGGGCTGGGCGAGGCGGTCGAACTCGTCGAGGCCAACGACCGTGCGAGCTGACCAGGAGACGTCTGCGGAGCGGAAGGTCGAGCGACTGCGATCGTAGCAACCATGTTCGAATCCGCCCTCGGGCCTCACCGGTCGGGGCCGCTCACCAACCTCGACGATCACGACGTTGTGGGTCTTGTTTCCCTTGTCGAGGATCGCTTCGAAGGTGGGAGGCTGGAGCAGCATCCGAAGCTGGTCGGCCAGCGGCACGACGACGACGAACCCGAGCAGCGCTCCTCGGCCGGCGACTCGAGCCGCCCCCTCGACCAGCTCCGTCATGACGGCGGTGCCGACCTTGCCCGGGAGGTTCGAGACCACGAGATCGAACGGCCGATCACCGGCTCGCCAGGTATCGGGCCCGAGGGCTCCGATCGCACCCTCATCGGTTGCGAGGCCATCGGCCGGCACGGGCTCGGCCGTCGATCGGGCGGTTGCCGACTCGCCACTCGCCGGTTGGTAACCCGCCAGTTGGTCGTAGCCGAGCGAGCCGATCACCTCGCAGCCGGGTGAGAGCGCATTCAATCGCAGATTGCGGGCCGTGAACCGGCAGGCGAGCGCATCGCGGTCCACGAACGTCACCCGCCGGTCCGGGTCGAGCGCCTTGAGGACGATCCCGAGCGTTCCGTGACCGCAGCCGACGTCGAGCACGGTCGCCACGTCGCCAAGCGGAAGCGATTGGAGATGTCGGAGCAGGAGGGCCGAGCCGGGATCGACGTCGGCGCTCGAGAAGACGGTACGAGCGAGCTCGAACCAGGTTCTCGTGCGATGGAACGCGAACTCGACGGTTCGGGTGACGAACAGGTCCTCAACGGCAGCCGCCTCCGGCGTCGGCTCCGCCAACCACCGCCGTTGGCTCGAGGGCGCGCCGGCGCTCACGTCACCCCCCACTCCCCTTCGCGGTTCCGGTCAGGCGATCGTGATCGAGTCGTCGAGGTACACGTCCTGGATGGCGTGCAGCAACGCTGCGCCCTCGTCCATCGGGCGCTGGAAGGCTTTCCGGCCCGAGATCAGCCCCATACCGCCGGCTCGCTTGTTGATCACGGCCGTCCGGACGGCCTCGGCCATGTCGGAGGCGCCGGAGCTGGCGCCGCCCGAGTTGATGAGGCCGGCCCGTCCCATGTAGCAATTGGCGACCTGCCACCGGGTGAGGTCGATCGGATGATCGGTGACGAGCTCGTCGTAGACCCGGGGGTGGCCTTTGCCGACGCTGAGAGCGTTGAAGGCACCGTTGTTCTCCGGCAGCTTCTGCTTGATGATGTCGGCTTCGATCGTCACGCCGAGGTGGTTCGCCTGGCCGGTGAGGTCGGCGGCGACGTGGTAGTCGAGGTCGGCCTTGAACTCGGAGTTGCGGGCATAGCACCACAGGACCGTGAACATGCCCAGTTCGTGAGCGAGGGAGAAGGCCTCGCTCACCTCCTGGAGCTGGCGCATCGACTGGTCGGAGCCGAAATAGATCGTTGCGCCGACGCCGGCGGCTCCCAGGTCCCATGCCTGCTCGACCGATCCGAACGGGACCTGGTCGTACTTCGTCGGGTAGGTCAGGAGCTCGTTGTGGTTGAGCTTCACGATGAACGGG